>NZ_JBUYEN020000017.1:0-127500 GCF_055229415.2 Bradyrhizobium sp. Leo114
GGTTGCACCCATGGGTCCCGTGCAACAAAAAGCACGGGGGTAGGACCACAGGTTCAACCGAAGCATTCCGGCTTTCCCTGCGCGATGGTGTTACGGTTTCCTTCGTGCTCTCCCCGGTGACCGGGCTCTCTTGCCACCGTCATCTCTCGCGCAACTTGTTCGCACGAAAAACTTAGCGCCAGCGTCGGGGCGCCAGGACCACACGACTTCGCCGTCCGTGATGCGTGTGCTCGTCAGTCACACCCATCACGTCCACCGCATCTCACCGCAACGTTCGTGACGATCGCGACCCGCCCCTCATTCGCGCTGAGACGCGCGGAGTTAAATCACTGATTTGCCCGACGGCGAAAGCGGAATGTTTTTCGCGCGAGGGCTGGACACGTTTCTGCTGATTTGCCCGACGGGTTGTTTTGTCGCACTCCAAGCATCCACATCGTCATTGCGAGCGCAGCGAAGCAATCCATAGCGCCGCAAGTGGAGGAATGGATTGCTTCGCTGCGCTCGCAATGACGGCTGCGTGGGGGTTAGAGGGAATGGCGGATTATGCCGTTCGCTTTCGCTGTTCGGGCGAGAGCGAAAAACTCATCCGCCTACACCGCTACGCCGCCGCCACCGTCAAACTGGCGCCGTCGGCGCTGACAACCTTGACGCGGCTGCCGGCGGGCGCGTCGGGGCCGGCGACGCGCCAGATCGTGTCATCGATCCGCACCGTGCCTGAGCCGTCGATGATCGGCTTCTCCAGCGTGAACTCGCGGCCGATCAGGGCTTCGGTGCGCCGGTTGAGGAACGGGCTGCTCGCGCTCGCCGAGGTCCCGCTCTTGGCGAAGTGCCGCCATGCCGGCACGGCGGCGACCGCGAACGCGGCGAACATGAGGAACTGCGTCTGCCAAAGCGGATTGATGACGAACGACACCAGTCCGACCATGAGCGCTGATAGCCCGAGCCAGAACAGGAACACGCCGGGCGCCGCCAATTCCAGCGCCATCAGGATGAAGCCGAAGATCAGCCAGTTCCAGGTACCCAGTGTCGAAAACATCTCGGTCATGACACGACCTCTAATTCCGCAGACGCAATGCTAGCACGCCCGCGCCCTCACCGCTCCGGCGCGATTGGCGGCGGCGTCGGGCCGGCCGGCGGCACCGAGGAGCGGCGCGCGGCGGCGGCTGCTGAAGCTGTGCTTTCGCCGAAGGTGGCGCGCGCGATCTCGCCGATGCCGGCAAGCGAGCCGAGCACGCTCGATGCCTCGATCGGCAGCATCACGATTTTCTGGTTCGGCGCTTCCGCCAACTGCCCGAACGCCTTGATGTACTTGTCGGCGATGAAGTAGTTCAGTGCGGCGACGTCGCCCCTCGCGATCGCTTCGGACACCATCTGCGTTGCCTTCGCCTCAGCCTCCGCCAGTCGCTCGCGCGCTTCGGCGTCGCGGAAGGCGGCTTCGCGGCGACCTTCGGCCTGCAGGATCTGTCCCTGCTTGGCACCCTCGGCGCGCAAAATCTCCGATTGCCGCTGGCCTTCCGCCTGCAGGATGTCGGCGCGCTTGACGCGCTCGGCCTTCATCTGCCGGCCCATCGCCTCCACGAGATCCGCCGGCGGCACGATGTCCTTGATCTCGATGCGATTGACCTTGACGCCCCAGGGCGAGACCGCGGCGTCGACGACGCGGAGCAGCCGCTCGTTGATCTCATCGCGATGCGACAGCACCTGGTCGAGGTCCATCGAACCCATCACCGAGCGGATGTTGGTCATGGTCAGCACCGTGATCGCCTGGTGCAAATTGGCGACTTCGTAGCTCGCCTTCGCGGCGTCGAACACCTGGAAGAAGGCAACGCCATCAACGGTGACGGTGGCATTGTCCTTGGTGATCACCTCCTGCTCGGGGATGTCGATCACCTGCTCCATCATATTCATCTTGCGCCCGATGCGGTCGAAATAGGGCACGATGAGATTGAGGCCAGGGAGCAACGTGCGCGTGTATTTGCCGAAGCGCTCGATGGTCCAGCCATAGCCCTGCGGAACGGTCTTGACCCCGGCGAACAGCGTGACGATGACAAGCAGAACAAGGGCGATGGCGAAAATGTCGAAACCACTCATAAAGTCCTCCAAGACCGGCGAAAGCCGGCGCGGCCCTGCATTTGGTCTGCAAAACCGCAACGCCGGTTCAGCCGGCTGTTGGTTGACACATAGTTAAGGAGCGGTTTGCGAGGCTGCCAGATATAGCCTGCGAACGTAAATGATGTGTGGGCCGTCACGCGGATGCTCGTTCAGTAGCCCGGGTGGAGCGAACGCGTAACCCGGGACATCTGCATCTGCGTTTGCGACTGGCCCCGGGTTGCGCTGGCGCTCCACCCGGGCTACGGGCCGACGTTAGATCCACCCTTGCAGTTCGCGCAGCACGAGTTGGCGGATCACGTCCATGCCGGGCTCGCTGTCGTTCAGGCAGGGAATCGCCGCAAACTGCTCGCCGCCATTTTGCTTGAAGATGTGCGCGTTCTCCTGCGCGATCTCTTCCAGCGTCTCCAGACAGTCGGCGGAGAAACCGGGCGTGACGACGGCAATTCGTCGCACGCCGTCCTTGGCGAGCTTTTCGACGGTCTTGTCGGTATAGGGCTGCAGCCAGACATCGTTGCCGAAGCGCGACTGGAAGGTCAGCATCAGCCTGGAGGCATCGAGCCCGAGGCGCTTGCGCAGGCATTCCGTCGTGGCGACGCACTGGGCGAAATAGGGATCACCCTGATCGACATATTTCTGCGGCATGCCGTGGAAGGACGCCAGGATCAATTCCGGCTCGAACGGCAGCGTCGCCAGGTGCGCGTTGATCGAAACCGAGAGCGCGTCGATATAGACAGGATCGTCATAGTATGGCGAGGACACCCGCAAGGTCGGCTGCGCACGCAAGCTGGAGAGCACCCGGAACGCCTCGTCGCAGACGGTCGCCGATGTCGCGGCGGAATATTGCGGATAGAGCGGCACCACCAACAACCGGTTACAGCCCTGCGCCGTCAGCGCCTCGATCCCCGCCCGGATCGAGGGATTGCCGTAGCGCATCGCCCAATCGACCACGACATGATCTTCCCCGATCGCCGCCGCTAGCTTCTCGGCCTGCGAGCGCGTGATCGTCTTCAGCGGCGACTCGTCCTTCTCGGTATTCCAGATCTTCCGGTAGTCGAGAGCCTTGGTGCGCGGCCGCGTGCGCAGGATGATGCCGTTGAGGATCAGCTTCCACAGCAGCCCCTGATCCTCGATCACGCGCGGGTCGGAGAGGAATTCCCTCAAATAGACCCGCACGCCCGGGGCGTCGGCGGTGTCGGGCGTGCCGAGATTGACCAGCAGCACGCCGATGCGATCCGGCTGGGCTTGCGCTGCCGGCGTCGTGTTTCGGACTGGGACGGCCACGGTCATGACGGCCGTGGCTTCGCGCGTTGCCCCATTCTTGTCAAGACAACGCACCGTTAGCTAGGCTCCCCTCCGCAATGCGGGGGAGGAACCATGACGGTTGCCGAATGGTGCGTGTTCGGAACGTTGATGCTGTATTTGTTGACGCTCGCAGCCGCCAAGTGGACTGCGAGCGGCCGTTTCGACAATTCCAACCCGCGCGATCCCGCCTTCTACGACGACCCGATCCGGGCCCGCGCGCTCGGCGCCCACCAGAACGGGATCGAGGCGTTTCCGTTCTTCGCCTTCGCCGTGCTGCTCGCCGAATTCCGCATCGGACCGTTACGGCTGATCGATGAGCTCGCAGTGCTGTTCCTGATCGTGCGGATCGCTTACGTCTTCACCTATCTCGGCAACCGCCCAACCCTGCGCTCGATCCTCTGGACCATCGGTTTTACGATCAATGTCGCGATCTTCTTCCTGCCGATGATAAAGCGATATCTGACGGTCTGAGTTCTCCCTCTCCCCGTTCTTACGGGGAGAGGGTTGGGGTGAGGGGCTGCCTTCGCGAAAAAGCTGGAAGTTGTGTTTGCGGAAACAGCCCCTCACCCGGCGCAATGCGCCGACCTCTCCCCGCGAAGAGCGGGGAGAGGTAACTTCAAAGGCCGCTCCGCGGCGCCGTCACATGAAATAGGCGCAGGTCGGCGGCTCGGTGGCGAGGTAGCCGAACAGCAATCCCAGCCCAAACAGCAGCACCAGGCCGGCGGCGCCGAACTCGATGCCGCGCATGAAGAGCATGCCGTTGCCGTCGCGGCCGGCGCTGACGCGTTGCGCCAGGCCGCGGGCGGAGACGGCGAGGATCGCGATCGTCGCGACCGTGATCGCGGTGCCGAGGCCCATCACGAAGGTCGCGGCGATGCCGGCCCAGAACAGGCCCTGCGCCAGCGAGAATCCCAGCACCAGGATCGCACCCGAGCAGGGCCGGATGCCGACGGTCACGATCGCGCTCAAGCCGCGGCGCCAACCGCCGGGGCCGGCGAGCTCGCTCGGCTCGGGACCGTGCGAATGGCCGCAATGCTCGTCATGGACATGAGCGTGGGCGTGCTGGTGCCCGGCGCCATGCCCGTGCTCGTGCCCATGATCGTGGTGATGATCGTGGTCGTGGTCATGGTGATGATCGCGGTGATGGTGATGACCGTCATCGTGGTGGTGATGCGGGACACCGGCGATGGCCGGCTGCGGCACATTCGCCTGCAGCGCGCGGAAGAAGCCGCCGCCCTTGCTCCAGACCAGCCGCGCACCAAAGGCGGCAATCAGGGCATAGCTGGCGATCTCGATCGCTTTTTCCGCGCCGCACGAGGTTTTCGCGGTGGCGTTGAGCAGCCAGGCGCCGATGACGACGAACACCACGGCCACCACGGCCTGCAGCAGGGCCGAGGCAAACGACAGCGCGATGCCGCGCGAGGCGGTTTCCCGGTTGGCGACGAGATAAGAAGAGATCACCGCCTTGCCGTGGCCGGGGCCTGCAGCATGGAAGATCCCATAGGCGAAGGAGACGCCAAGCAACGTCCAGACTGCATAGCCATCGGTCTTGGCAGCACGGATGGACGCGGAAATCTCGCGGTAGAATTCCCCCTGCTTGGCGAGCAGCCAGCCGATGATACCGCCGACCTGCGGCTCGGCCGCCCGCCGCGGGGCGCCGAAGGGGTTTTGCGCTGACAGCGCATGCATCGCGGCATCGGCCAGCGCAAAGACTGCGAGCGCCACGGCGGCAATCGCCAGGCTACGCGCGACGGATGATCCCTGCTTCATGGACACTCCACCACGATCTTGTTGGCGAACATCGCGCCGAAGTTGGAGCTTTCGCCGCTCAGGAAGTTCTGCTCCCCGAGCTGCTGCGCGCTCGCGGTGCCGTCATTCGGCCGCTGGAATTGCAGCTTGCAGTCGGCCGGTGCGCCGACCAGCTTGGCGGGGTCCTTGTCGGCATATTTGAAGTCGATGAAGAAGGCGGGGTCGAACACTTCGAGCGAAAGCTGCCTGGTCTTGAACGGAGTCTTCGCCGGCAGCGTGAAGTGCAGCGTCAATTCCGTGTTGTTGTATTCGAGGAAATAATCGACCGGCTCGGTGAACTTCTGCTTCTTGCCGTCGGCCTTGGCGAAGGTGAAGTAGGCGTATTCCTTCAGCGACTCGACATTGGTCTGGGCGAGCGGCGCCAGCTCCTCGCGGGTGAAGGCGCCCTTGGTCTTGGCCTCTATGCCCTGCAGCGCATAGGTCGAGAACATGTCGTCGAAGGTCCAGGCGTGGCGGACACCGGTGATGGTGCCGTCAGGCGCATAGATCACCTCGCTCCTCGCGGTGATCCAGACATGCGGATGGGCTTGTGCGGCGGCCGCGCCGAGCATCACGGCGCCGGCGGCCAGGAGGCCGAGCCAATTGCGGGACATGCGCCTCACTTCAGGCGGCCTCGGCAGTCTCGAGCAGCCCGCGCCGGCGGAGCAGTGCATCCGGCTCCGGCTCGCGGCCGCGGAAGGCGACATAGGCCTCTTCCGGATCGCGCGAGCCGCCCGACGAATAGATGTCGTCGAGCAGGCGCTTTGCGGTCGCGGGATCGAAGATGTCGCCGGCCTCCTCGAAGGCGCCGAAGGCGTCCGCGTCCATCACCTCCGACCACATGTAGCTGTAATAGCCGGCGGCGTAATGGTCGCCGGAGAAGATGTGGCCGAACTGGGTCGGCCGGTGCCGCAGCGCGATCTCGGCGGGCATGCCGATCTTCTCGAGCTCCTGCTTCTCGAAGGCCCTGACGTCGCGGCTGGCTTCGGCCGGCTGGGTGTGGAATTCGAGGTCGATCAGCGCCGAGGATACGAACTCCACGGTGGCAAAACCCTGGTTGAACTTCCGCGCGGCGAGGAAGCGCTGCAGGAGATCGTCCGGCAGCGGCTCGCCGGTCTCATAGTGCCTTGCGAAGCGCTGCAGCACCTCCGGCCGCTCCTGCCAGTGCTCGTAAAGCTGCGACGGCAGCTCGACGAAATCGGTGAACACGGAGGTGCCCGACAGCGAGGGATAGGTGACGTTGGACAGCATGCCGTGCAGGCCGTGGCCGAATTCGTGGAACAAAGTGCGGGCATCGTCCGGCGACAGCAGCGCGGGCTCGCCGCCCGCGCCCTTGGCGAAATTGCAGACATTGATGACGAGCGGGGCAACCGCGCCGTCGAGCTGCTGCTGATCGCGCAGCGAGGTCATCCAGGCACCGGAGCGCTTCGAGGGGCGGGCGTAATAGTCGCCGTAGAACAGCGCCTTGTGCTTGCCGTCGCGATCCCTGACTTCCCAGACCCGGACGTCGGGGTGCCAGGCCGGGATATCCTTGCGCTCCTCGAAGGTGACGCCGAACAGGCGGGTGGCGCAGTCGAAGGCGGCCTCGATCATGTGGTCGAGCACAAGATAGGGCTTGATCGCGGCGTCATCGAAATTGGCGCTGATCTGCCGGAGCTTCTCGGCGTAGTAACGCCAATCCCAGGCTGCCAGCGCAAAATTGCCGCCCTCCTCCGCGATCAGCGCCTGCATCGCGTCGCGGTCGGCGAGCGCCCGCGCCCTCGCCGGCTTCCAGACCCGCTCCAAGAGGCCGCGCACGGCGTCCGGCGTTTTCGCCATGGAATCCTCGAGCCGGTAGGAGGCGTAGTTCGAGAAGCCCATGATCTTGGCGGCTTCCTCGCGCAGCGCCAGGATCTCGACGATGGTCGCGTTGTTGTCGTGGGCGTCGCCATTGTCGCCACGCGCGGTGAAGGCCTTGAAGACCTTTTCGCGCAGGTCGCGGCGATCGGAGGTTTTCAGGAACGGCTCGACCGAGGAGCGCGACAGCGTCACGATCGCCTTGCCGGCCATCCCGCGCTCTTCCGCCGCGGCCTTGGCGGCGGCGACAAAGCTGTCCGACAGCCCGGCGCGGTCGTCCTCGGCGAGCTCCATGAACCAGTCCTGCTCGTCGCCGAGCAGATGGTGGCTGAAGCTGGTGCCGAGATGGGCGAGCCGCTCGTTGATCTCGGCCATCCGCGCCTTGGCGGCGTCGTCGAGGCCGGCGCCGGCGCGGCGGAAGCGCGTATAGGTGCGCTCCAGCAGCCTGAGCTGTTCGCCGCTCAGGCCGAGCGAGGCGCGGTTCTGGTGCAAGAGCGCGATGCGGCCGAACAGCACGGCGTTCATCATGATCGGGTTCCAGTGCCGCGCCATCCGCAAGGAGACTTCCTTGTCGATCTCCAGGATCGCCGGATTGGAGTGCGCCGACACCAGGTCATAGAACACCGCCGAGACCTTGGAGAGCAGCTTGCCGGAACGCTCCAGCGCGGTGATGGTGTTGTCGAAGTCCGGCGCCGCCGGATCATGAACGATCGCGCCGATCTCGGCGGAGTGATCGGCAAAGGCCTGCTCGAAGGCCGGCAGGAAATGCTCGGGCTTGATCTCGTCGAAGGGCGGCGTCTCGAACGGCGTCTGCCAGCCCTGCAGCAGCGGGTTGGCCAAACCTTGCGAACTTGCCGACATGCGAAATCCTATTTTTGTCCAAGATATTGCGGCAAACTATACCACACCGTGCGGCAATTTTGGGCCTTTTGCGCTTGATCGCAGGGCCCATTTCAGGGACATTGCGCCCCTCAAAAAGGACCTTCTTCCATGAGCCTGCAGCCCTCCTCCACCGGCAACCGCCAGATCGTCTGGCCGAGCGTGATCACCGTGATCAGTGCGGCGATCCTGATCGGCGCGGAAGTGTTCGGCGGTGCCTTCGCCGGCGGCTGGGCGCTCGCGATCCTGTTCGGGCTCGAAGACACCGCCGCGCACATCCTGCAAGCGGTGCTGTTCGCGCTCGGCGTCCTCGTGATGATCGCGTTCATCCGCGCAGCGCAGCGCATCGAGCCGTTCACGCGGCGCGCGTGAGGCGCGACTGCGAAAACACTGTGGCAGAAGGCTCAAACGCGCAGCCGACTGCTAGCTTCTCTTAACGTCCATTCATATTCGACGTGGTGCGCGCGTGCAGCGACAAACAATCGCAAGCTCGCGTTAGGGAAATCTGCGCGCAGCCCAAAAAAATTCTTGCGCAGCTAAGTCAAAACACTTATTTCCAGCCTTGCCCAATTTCGCACGTGCCTGTGGTCGTGTGTCAGTCGGTAGGTATCCGGACAAGAGGCCGGACAGCCGCCAAGGGATGAAGAACCGAGGGTCGCCTCTGAAGCGGCCAGCATCTCTCTCAAGGGATGCCAATGAAGGTCTCTCCATCTCTTGCAACCGTGACTGGCAGCCGGAGGCGAACCGGCGCACCCCGCTCTCAACGGGGGACGCGACTTAAAGCAACGACGGAGCGGGCTTTTTTGGTCTCTACCGGCATTCCAACGCCGGCGCGGGCTACTGAAAAGGCTTGTCCTTCATTGCCAGGTGAGCGGGCGGGAAATCTCCCAACCAATCCACGGCAGCACAGTCTGGTTTGAGTTTTTTGGCTTCGTTGCGCCTCCATCGCGCAATTCGGCCAAGGCACTCTTATCCGGCGTCACGTTTTTGAATGCGGCCCCGTCGCTGGGGTCGTTGGGAGAGTGCCATGACCGAGCGCATCCAGGAATTCCTGCGTCACCGCCGCAGCGAGGGCCTCGACACCGAGCCGTGCCTCGTCGTCGACCTCGAAGTTGTGCGCGACAACTACCAGAGCTTCGCGAAGGCATTGCCGGACAGCCGCGTGTTCTACGCGGTGAAGGCCAACCCGGCGCCGGAAGTGCTGTCGCTGCTCGCCTCGCTCGGCTCCTGCTTCGACACCGCGACAGTCGCCGAGATCGAGATGGCGCTGGCCGCTGGCGCGACGCCGGACCGCATCTCCTATGGCAACACGATCAAGAAGGAGCGCGACATCGCGCGCGCCTTCGCGCTCGGCATTCGCCTGTTCGCGGTCGACTGCGCCGCCGAGGTCGAAAAGGTCGCCCGTGCCGCCCCCGGCGCCAAGGTGTTCTGCCGCATCCTCTATGACTGCGCCGGCGCCGAATGGCCGCTGTCGCGCAAGTTCGGCTGCGACCCGGAGATGGCGGTCGACGTGCTCGACCTCGCCAAGCGCCTCGGCCTGGAGCCTGTCGGCATCTCCTTCCATGTCGGCTCGCAGCAGCGCAAGGTGAAGGCGTGGGATCGGGCGCTGGCGATGGCCTCGACCGTATTCCGTGACTGCGCCGAGCGCGGGATCAACCTGTCCATGGTCAACATGGGCGGCGGCTTCCCAACCAAGTACCTGAAGGACGTGCCGCCGGTGGTGCAGTACGGCCGGTCGATCTTCCGCGCGCTGCGCAAGCATTTCGGCAACCAGATCCCGGAGACGATCATCGAACCGGGCCGCGGCATGGTCGGCAATGCCGGCATCATCGAGACCGAAGTCGTTCTGATCTCCAGGAAGAGCGACGAGGACGAGGTGCGCTGGGTCTATCTCGACATCGGCAAGTTCGGCGGTCTCGCCGAGACGATGGATGAGTCGATCCGCTACGCGATCCGCACGCCGCATGACGGCGCGGATATGACGCCGTGCGTGCTTGCTGGCCCGACCTGCGACTCGGCCGATGTGCTGTACGAGAAGCTGCCGTATCCGCTTCCGGTGACGCTCGAGATCGGCGACAAGCTGCTGATCGAGGGCACCGGCGCCTATACGTCGACCTACTCGTCGGTGGCTTTCAACGGCATCCCGCCGCTGAGGACCTACCACATCTGACGTCTCTTACCTCTCGCGTTTGCGGGAGAGGGAGAAGAAAACAGGGAGCCGGCCTGCCGGCTCCCTCCCCGACATTTTCGAATTTTCGAACGACGCTTTCACCGGTGTGCCCGCCGCTGGAAGCGGGGACTGACGTGCCATGACTGCTTTGCGGAAGACCACCGTTGCCCTCACCCCGAGCGCCGCTCCGTTCGCGATCCGTGCGGAACGTTCCTCGGACGTCGAGGCGCGTGAAATGCTGCTGGATGTCTGCTTTGGCGAGAACCGCCATCAGCGCACATGCCAGCGCCTGCGCGACGGACGCGCGCCCGCCGAAGGCCTTGCGCTGTCGGCGGTCGCAAGCGGCCGGCTGGTCGGTACCGTTCGGTTGTGGCACGTCAGCGCCGGGGGCAACCCCGCGCTGATGCTGGGGCCGCTGGCGGTGGATTCCACCTGCCGCGGCCTCGGTGTCGGCGCCGCGCTGATGGACCGCGCGATTTCGATCGCGCGGACGCGCGGCCATGGCGCGGTGATCCTGCTCGGCGATGCGCCCTATTACGCCCGCTTCGGCTTCTCGCCGGAAAGGATGAGCGAACTCGTGCTGCCCGGCCCGTTCGAGCGCGACCGGCTGCTCGGTCTCGAACTTGCCGAGGGCGCGCTCGACGGCGCCAGCGGCATGGTCACCGCGACCGGCGCATTGCTGCTCAAACGCAAGGCACGCGCATTGCGCGCCGTGCCGCAGGCCGCGTGACGGTTGCGATCATGGCCGAAAACCTTCCCGCAACCAGCGACGTCGCGCGTCCAGTTCTGCGCAGCATCATCACCACCATCGTCCTGATCCTGATCTCGGTCATGATCGTCAGGGACATCTTCGTGCGCCGCTGGAGCTCGCCGTCCGCTCCGGCAGCAGATACGACCCAGCACTCCCGCTGATCGCAAGACCGGAGCCAAAGGTTGCGCGGGCGGGAAAATCCCGTAAACCCGCGCAAGTACCCGTATGTCCCGCAACGCTGAGAATAGGAGGTCCTGAATGTCCCGACGCCTGATTTCGACCGGCTCGCCTTTCGAGAAGACCGCCGGCTACAGCCGCGCCGTGATCGACGGCGATTTCGCCTTCGTCTCCGGAACCACCGGCTATGACTACACGACGATGACAATGCCTGAAGATGTCACGAGCCAGTCACGGAACTGTTTCAAGACCATCGAGGCCGCCCTGAAGGAAGGCGGCTTCGCGCTGGCCGACATCGTCCGCACGACCTACTACCTGACGGATGCCAAGGATGCGGACGCCCACTTCGCGGTCTGCGGCGAGTTTCTCGGCGACATCCGCCCGGCCGCCACACTCTTGATCGTCGCGGGACTTTTGAAACCCGAGATGAAGGTCGAGATCGAAGTCACCGCGAAACGACGTACCGCCTGAACCACCAAACCTGTCCACCCGCTCGAGCCAATCTCCTGGAGATATTAGATGAGCCCCTCCTCGCAGATCCACGCCAAGATTTCCGGCCCCATTGTCATGATCGGCTTCGGCTCGATCGGCAAAGGCACGCTGCCTCTGATCGAGCGGCATTTCGATTATGACAAGTCGCGCTTCGTCATCATCGATCCGCATGAGGACGGCGAGCTCGCCAAGAAGCATGGCGTGCGCTTCATCAAGGATGGCGTCACCCGCGACAATTACCGCGAACTGCTGGTGCCGCTCTTGACCGCCGGCGGCGGACAGGGCTTCTGCGTCAACCTCTCGGTCGACACCTCCTCGGTCGACATCATGACGCTGTGCCGCGAGATCGGCGCGCTCTATGTCGACACCGTGATCGAGCCGTGGGCCGGCTTCTATTTCGACAAGAACATCGGCACCGAAGGGCGCTCGAACTACGCCCTGCGCGAGACCCTGCTGGCCGCCAAGCGCAAGAACCCGGGCGGCACCACCGCGGTCTCGACCTGCGGCGCCAATCCCGGCATGGTATCCTGGTTCGTCAAGCAGGCGCTGCTCGACATCGCCCGCGACACCGGCGTCGAATTCAACGAGCCGAAGAGCCGCGAGGGCTGGGGCCAGCTCGCCCATAAGCTCGGCGTCAAGGGCATCCATATCGCCGAGCGCGACACCCAGCGTTCGAAGAAGCCGAAGCCGATGAACGTCTTCGTCAACACCTGGTCGGTCGAGGGCTTCGTCTCCGAGGGCCTGCAGCCGGCCGAGCTCGGCTGGGGCACCCATGAGAAGTGGATGCCGGAGAACGGCCGCACGCACGCGCATGGCTGCCAGGCCGCGATCTATCTGCTGCAGCCCGGCGCCAACACCCGCGTGCGCTCCTGGTGCCCGACTCCAGGCGCGCAATACGGCTTCCTCGTCACCCATAACGAGTCGATCTCGATCGCGGACTATTTCACCGTACGCGACGGCGAGAAGGTGATCTATCGCCCAACCTGCCATTACGCCTATCACCCGGCCAACGACGCCGTGCTGTCGCTGCACGAGATGTTCGGCGCTGCGGGGCGGATGCAGCCGAAATGGCACATCCTCGACGAGAACGAGATCGAGGACGGCATCGACGAGCTCGGCGTCCTGCTCTATGGCCACGCCAAGAACGCCTATTGGTACGGCTCGCAGCTCTCGATCGAGGAGACCCGCCGGATTGCGCCCTATCAGAATGCGACCGGCATGCAGGTGTCCTCTGCGGTGCTCGCCGGCATGGTCTGGGCGTTGGAAAATCCGGAAGCCGGCATCGTCGAAGCCGACGAGCTGGATTTTCACCGCTGCCTGGAAATCCAGCGGCCGTATCTCGGCCCGGTGAAGGGTTTCTACACCGACTGGACCCCGCTGAACGACAGGCCGGGCCTGTTTGCCGAAGACATCGACACGTCCGATCCCTGGCAGTTCCGGAACGTGCTGGTGCGCTGACGCGCGCGCTCCTCTCGTCATTCCGGGGCGCGCGTAAGCGCGAGCTATGATGTGCAATTGCACATCAGAGAATCCATCGGACCGCGGGCGCGGGCGGAGAAATGGATTCCGGGTTCGGCGCTGCGCGCCGCCCCGGAATGACGGAGGCTACTTTTGCGAGGCCGGAATTTATCTGCGGCCTTCAACGACCTCGCCATCTTCCTTCACGAAACGTCCGACCGGATTCTCCAGAAGGTCGATGACCGCCTCGGACGGCCGGCAAAGCCGCACGCCCTTCGAGGTAACCACGATGGGGCGGTTGATCAGGATGGGATGCGCCATCATGAAATCCAGCAATTCGTCGTCCGACCATTTGGGATCATCGAGGCCGAGGTCCTTGTAGGGCGTGCCCTTCTCACGCAGCAGGGCGCGCGCCGGGATACCCATCGCAGCGATCAGCTCCTTGAGCTTCTCGCGCGACGGCGGCGTCTTGAGATATTCGACGATCGTGGGCTCGACACCGCTTTGCCGGATCATGGCGAGCGTGTTGCGCGACGTGCCGCAATCCGGGTTGTGATAAATGGTGACGCTCATCTGGTTGTCTCCGCAATTGGGACCGGGCCGCGCGCCTGAGGTCGCCCGAGCAGCCAAATCATCAACAGCATGCCGGCGAACGCTCCGCACAGTTCCGCAAGTATGAAGCCAGGCAAATCGATCGGGCGAATGCCTGCAAATGTGCTCGTCAGCGAGCGCGCGATTGCCACGGCCGGATTGGCGAACGATGTCGAGGCGGTAAACCAGTACGCGGCCGTAATGTACAGGCCCACCAGCCAGGGAACGGCGGCGCGCTGAAAACGGATGCCAGCCAGAATCGTTGTGATCAGGCCAAAAGCTGCCACGGCCTCCGCGAACCATTGCGGTCCACCTGTCCGCGTTTTGGTGGAGAAATCAATCAACGGTAGGGCGAACATCAAATGCGCGGCCATCGTTCCGGCGATACCGCCTGCGATCTGCGCCATCACATACAGTGCAGCCTCGTTCGCCGGCAGTTCGCGTTTGCCGGTGAAGACAAGTGTTACGGCCGGGTTGAAGTGCGCTCCGGAGATAGGTCCGAGCACGCTGATCAGCACAACCAGGATTGCGCCGGTCGGCAACGTATTGCAGAGAAGCGCGAGAGCGTCGTCCTTGGTCAGCGCCTCGGCCATGATCCCGGACCCGACCACGGCGGCGACGAGAATTCCGGTACCCAACGCCTCGGCCACAAGGCGCCGTGAAAGGTCGAAGGCCTCCATCAGCCGGCCCTTGGCGTCGGATGCGTCGCGCCCAAGCGCACCGAGTTGCCGGTGCAGAGGAGCAGAACCTTGTAGAGATGGTCAGCCACGGGTTCGCTCCTTTCGTTTTGGTGAACAGCACGATTGCAGGCTATTCACGACCGGCGCGCAGACCTCCGGTCGTCCGTCGCAGCAATCCCGAAGCAGGAACAGAGCGACATCGCGAAACTCACCCAGGTTGGCGCGGTAGACGATCGAGCGACTATGCCGTTCGGAAGTCACGAGGCGCGCTCTGGTCAAAATCGACAGATGCGCCGACAGCGTGTTCGGCGGCACTTCCAGCATGCGGGCAAGATCGCCAGCCGCAAGGCCGTCAGGCTCGTGCCTGACCAATGTCCGGAAGGCCTCCAGGCGGGTCGATTGCGAGAGGGCCGCGAGCGCCAAGACCGCTTCTTCGGTTTCCATATATCCAGATTTATGGAAATGTATGGCCAAGTCAACCCAATTCAGCATACCGGGATCGGCGGACTTATTTCGAATATTCTAGAAATATAGTTTGACAAGGAGACGGGTCGCGCTCATCTTGGTCACCATGAAGCTCGACGAAGCAGCAGCCCGCCTCGAAGCGCTGGGCAACCCGACCAGGTTGAAAATCTATCGCGCGCTGGTCCGTGCAGGGCGTGCAGGCATGCCGGTCGGGCGCCTGCAGGAGCGGCTCAAGATTCCGGCGTCGACACTGTCGCACCACATCAAGGCGCTGGTCTCCGTCGGTCTGATCTCGCAGGTACGCGAGGGCACGACACTTGCTTGCCACGCCGAATACGACACGATGCAGGGCTTGGTGGATTTCCTCGTTGCTGAATGCTGCATCGACGAGACCCAATGCAAAGACGCTCAGACGGCGGCCTGATTTTTTTTGTCCGATTATTCGGTAATTCTAGAAGGTTGGGAGAAGCAAAATGAGCGCAGCAAAGACCGTCGCGATCGTAGGAGCCGGACCCGTCGGCCTGGCGGCAGCCGCGCACGTGTTGGAGCGCGGCATGACGCCCGTCGTGCTCGAGTCCGGGCCAGAAGCGGGACATGCGGTCCGTCAATGGCAACACGTCCAGCTCTTTTCACCGTGGGAATACAACGTCGACCGGGCGGCCGCGCGGCTGCTCGCGCCAACTGGCTGGAATTCGCCGGACCCGCAGGTGTATCCGACCGGGGGCGAGCTCTTGGCACAGTACCTTGTCCCACTCGCGACGCGCACGCGCTTGAAGGACGTGATCCGCACGTCGAGCCGCGTCACCGCCGTTTCCCGCGTCGGCTTCGACAAGGCGAGGACAAGAGGCCGGGAGGCGGCTCCGTTCGAGATACGCTACCAGAACGGCAAAGGGCGCGAGACCCTGCGCGCTGAGGCCGTCATCGACGCCTCCGGAACGTGGGCCTCGCCGAATCCCGCCGGCGCCAATGGCCTGCCGGCGATCGGCGAACGCGAAGCACAAGCGAGGATCGCCTACGGCATGCCGGATGTCCTCGGGAGAGACCGTGAGCGCTACGCGGGCAAGATTGTCGCCGTGCTGGGCGCCGGACACTCGGCGATCGGTACCCTGACCGACCTGGCGACGCTTGCCCGTCAGGTGCCGGGCACCCGCCCGATCTGGCTGCTCCGGGGCAATGATCCGGCCAAGGCATTCGGGGGCGGCGCGAACGACAAGCTCGCTGCGCGCGGCGAACTCGGCACACACTTCGCATCGCTGGTCGCATCAGGTGAGGTACAGGTTGAGGCCGAATTTTCCGTCTCGGCGATCTCGCCGAGCGACGGCCGGCTTCGGATCGCGACGTCGTCAGCCTGCTGCGGACGCAGCGTCGTCGCCGACGAGCTGGTCATCGCAACCGGCTTCCGTCCGGACCTCTCCTTCCTCAGCGAGATTCGGCTTCGGCTCGATCCCGCGATCGAGGCGCCCGTCGCGCTCGCACCGCTGATCGATCCCAACGAGCACTCCTGCGGCACCGTGCGCCCGCATGGCGCGCGCGAACTGCAGCAGGACGATCCGGGCTTCTACCTCGCCGGCATGAAATCCTACGGCCGGGCGCCAACCTTCCTCATGATCACCGGCTACGAACAGGTGCGCTCGATCGCGGCCGATATCGCCGGCGACAAGGAAGCTGCCGAGCGCGTCGAACTCGAGCTCCCCGAAACCGGCGTCTGCACACGCGGCGGCGTGGAGGGCGGTATCGTCGCATCCGGCTGCTGCGGAGGGCCGGCACCCGCCGGCATCGACGCCTGCTGCTCCGACGATGCGATCGCGAAGGTCGCCGGCAAGCCCGGCTGCGGCTGCTAGGGCCGCCGGCGTGAACGGACAACGCTTGCGGGTGGTTGCCGCGCTGGGGACCGCCCAGACGCTGGCCTGGGGATCGAGCTACTATCTGCCGGCGATCCTGGCAGACCCCATTGCCCACGATCTCGGAATTTCGACCAACTGGTTCTTCGCCGCCTTCTCGGCCTCGCTTGTGATCTCCGGATTATTGGGTCCACGCGTCGGCCGCCAGATCGACCGCGTCGGAGGGAGGCAGGTCCTCTGTATCTCGAACGTGGTTTTTGCAGGCGGGCTCGCATTGCGCGGCGCATCGGCCTCGGTGTGGATGATGTCGGTGGCCTGGCTCCTGCTGGGCATTGGCATGGGCCTCGGACTCTACGACGCGGCGTTCGGCGCGCTGGGGCGTATCTACGGCAGCGACGCGCGCGCCTCGATCACCGGCATCACGCTGATTGCCGGCTTTGCCAGCACGGTCGGCTGGCCGCTGAGTTCATTCGGGCTCGAGACGATCGGTTGGCGGGAAACCTGCTACGCCTGGGCGATCGCGCACATAGTGATCGGTCTCCCCCTCAATCTCGCGCTGCCCAGCACGGCAAAGCCGGTCCGCTCAGAAGGACCCGTGGCGAAGCCGCATATTACGATCGACCGCACCATGGTTCTGCTCTCATTCGCGTTCGCGGCCGCCTGGACGGTGACATCGGCGATGGCGGCGCATCTGCCGCGGATCGTCGAAGCATTCGGCGCGACGCCAGCGCAGGCAGTGTTTGCCGGCATGATGATCGGACCCGCGCAGGTCGCAGCCCGTGTGATGGAAGCGAGCCTTCTTAACCGTTTCCACCCGCTCGTCTCGACACGGCTTGCCTGCATCACTCATCCCATCGGAGCGTGCGTAATCGGTATTTTCGGCGGTGGTGCTGCCGGCGTCTTCGCTCTGCTACATGGGGCCGGCAATGGTATTCTGACCATTGCACGAGGAACGCTCCCATTGGCGATTTTCGGACCGGAGAACTACGCCTATCGACTTGGATTGATCGGCGCACCATCCCGCATTTGCCAAGCATTGGCGCCCCTTGGATTCGGACTGCTCATAGATACCCTGGGCCGATCGATCGTGATCGTATCGGCCGGATTGAGTCTTTCGGCACTGATAGCGCTCTTGTCGCTCTCGCAATCTTCGGCGGTCAAAGCGTGATGATTTTTTGTTCGAATCGGCGTGACCGCAGTCGTTCACCTCTCCCCGATGGGGAGAGGTGAGGCACTTCCAGCGTGGCGCCAACTCGACCTGATCTCATCACGCCTAAAGCGACAGCGCAGTCGCCCGTGGATAGCGCCACCTGATCGGTGATCCGTGACGCATGCCGGGCCGGCGCTGCGGCCAACGAGGTCATGCGCGGCCTCGCGCCGCGCATGCACGCTTCGCCTCGGTTGGCCAAGACGTGGATTGCCGGGTCAAGCCCGGCCATGACGAAGCCGCGAGGGTCTGGCGCGGTCTCCGGTCATTTCGCCATATAATCGAACGCCACCGTGCCGAGCCCCAGCGTCAGGTCCGCCTTGAAATGCAGGGCGGAGACGACCTCGCGGACCGGAAGCCGCGCGACGTCGCAGAGCGCGTGTGGAAACAGGCCGAGAGCGGCAGGGCCGGTCCAGGCTTCCTTCAGCGTGATCTCTTCGAGATGGAAGCGCACGAGCTCGCAGATGCGCGGGCTGCCGTCGACATGCGGGATGATCTTCAGGATGAAGTTCGGCGCCTTCATGCCCTTCAGCACGGCGTCATGATCGACCGGACGGTGTTTGTAGCCCATGGTGGCGGAAGCGCAGAGCACCGAGCCGTAATGCAGGGAGCCGACCAGCACATCGCTCTCGACCTCGATCTTCGGCCTCGCCAGTTTCTTCGGGAATCCCCATAGCTCGCGGCCGCCGGCGATCGGCCCTTCGTCGTCCAGATACATCGCGTGGGTATAAGCCCCCTCCTCCCCTTTGAAGCGAACCGGGATCACCTGGCCGGTCTCGGTGTAGTCGCCAAAGCCGGTGGAGTCGGGCATCCGGATGAATTCGTATTTCACCACGGGCTCGGCGACCTCGAGTGGCTCGGGCACCACGGCGGCGAGCGCTTCGGGATCGGTCCTGTAGGTGATGACGAAATATTCTCGGTTGAAGAAGCGATAGGGCCCCGGCGGAAACGCGGGGCTGGTGAGCGGCATCGAATAGGCACTTCGCCTGACATCGTCGATCTTCATCTGCTGGCCCCAAAGGTCGTTGGCGTTTCGTTGACAACCACGATTATGCGGCGGCAGAGGGACGCAGGCGAGACTGTAAATTCGGCAGGGTACGTTCAGGCCGGTCCGCGGGAATGAGAGGACATCACTTTTTCTGGACCGGCGGGGCGGTCTTCTCTGCGGGTGCCGGTGGCAGCGCCGGCTGCGCGCCGGTCTTCTGCGCGTCCGGGTCGGGACGTGCGGGCTCGGGCGCCGGCGTGGTCGGCCGCTCGCCGCCTGGCTTTGATTCGGCTGGCTTCGTCTGCGGCTCGGGCGGGGAAGACTGCACTGGCGGCGTCGCCTGCGCCACCTCCTCGGATTGACGCGCGGCGATCTCCACCAACGAAGCGGTCGAAATCACCAGTCCGCCTACAAACAGAGCGGATGCGATCAGAATATCCTTCCGGTAGCTGCGCTGCCTGTCGGTCGCCATCTCGTTCTACCCGCGTCATTGTCTGCGGGTTCAACGATTCCAGCGAGACCTGGTTCCACGCACGGGGCAACGGGAACTGTACCGACCTGGGGCGCGGGTGGCCCGAGCCACCGGACCCGGAAAAGAACGGCCTATTTTCCGAGCGACGGCGGCGGTGTTGCATCCGTGCGCGTGGGCAATATGGGATATTCGATCCTTGGCAATTGCCCGGTCAGCGAATTCAGGAACGCCACGATATCGTTCTCTTCCTTGTCAGTTAGCTTGGCACCAAGCTGAACTTCGCCCATCACGCCGACGGCTTGCTTCAAGCTCCAGACCTGGCCCGAGTGAAAGTACGGTGCTCGCAGGGCGACGTTGCGGAGAGGCGCGGCGCGAAACACGTACTCGTCACTCGCCGTCTTGGTGACCGCGAACCGGCCTTTGTCGCCGCTGGGCAACACGTCCGAACCCGGCTTTTCGATCACGCCGAACGGGAAGTAGTCCTGGCCGCCGATGTTGATGCCGTTGTGACAGGACGAGCACCCCTTGTCCATGAACAGCTTCAATCCCGCCTTCTGCTGCGCGCTGAGGGCGTTGGCATCCCCTTCAAGGTACTGATCGAAGGCCGCGGCCGGCGTAATCAGAGTCGCCTCAAACGCCTCGATCGCCTTGGCAAAGTTGTCGAAGGTAACTGGGGATGCTTCGTTGGGGAACGCCTTCCTGAACATCGCGACATAGTCGGGCATGGACGTCAGCGTCCTGATCACGTGATCGGGTGTCGCGTTCATTTCGACGCTCGCCTGCACAGGACCCTTCGCCTGCGCCTTGAGGTCCGCCGCGCGTCCGTCCCAGAACTGCGCCACATTGAACACCGCGTTATAGACCGTTGGCGCCCGGCGCGGCCCCTTTTGCCAGCCGTGACCGACGGAGGTCGGACCGGCGTCGACGCCGCCGGTGCCAACGTTATGGCAGGTGTTACAACTGATGATCTCGCTAGCCGACAGGCGCGGATCAAAGAACAGCATCTTGCCGAGCTCGATCTTGTCGCGCGTGACGGCGTTGTTTTTGACAGCGGGGAGCACCGAAGGGATTGGTGTGAAGAGCTGCTTGGCAGCCTTCATGAGATCGTCATCAGCGACAGCTTGTGAAGAGGCCAGCATCGCAACTGCGACAGATAAGAACTTGCGCATAGTATCGAGCTCCCAACCACGACCAATGTTGGAATAGGTCCAAATGCACTCGCTCCTCATTGATCGGGATCAAACGGCCCGCTTCAGGTCGAAACCTGCAATGCTGCCGCTGTTCGCGGACGCTATTGCATGCTGTCGATCGACCGACCTACGCAACCAAGGCTGATCACAAGGGCCGGGGATCGCTGAGATCCACGACATTGTCCGCGTCGCCAAGGACGGATCTTCGGTGCGTGATGGCCAGCACCGTGACATCGCGAACCAGGGTACGAACGTGGTTCATGATGTCCCGCTCGGTCGCGTCATCGAGCGCGGAGCTCGCCTCATCGAGGAAAAGAACGGTCGGGTTGCCATAGAGGGCGCGGGCGATCGCGATGCGCTGGCGCTCTCCGCCCGACAGCTTCAGGCCGCGTTCGCCGACCCTGGTCTCGAAGCCCTCCGGGAGCGCATCGATGAAAGACAGGATAGTCGCCTTCTCCGAGACGTCGCGAAGCCGGGCCTCATCGCGAGGGCGACCCAGAATGATGTTGTCTGCAAGGCTTTCGTTCAGCAGCGCGACGTCCTGAGGCACGACCGCTATGGCGCGGTACCAGTCGGCGCGCGCGATGCGCAGGAGGTCGATGTCATCGACCAGAATGCGACCTGAATGAGGCTCGATGGATTTCAGCGCGAGCTTGAAGATGGTCGACTTTCCAGAGCCGGTCTCGCCTACGATAAACGTGATGGAGCCGCGGCTTGCCGTGAAGCTGATGCCATCGACCCCACGACCATTGCCGTAATCGTACCTGATATCGTCGAAGGTGATGCGTCCCTCTCGGGGGACAAAGGTCTCTGCATGCGGCGATTCATTCTCTTCCGGAGCCCGCCACATGTCCGCGAGCGGAATGAGTTGCGCTCGGGAACGCGCGAAAACGTCCATCGTCTGGGCGATCATCTCGAACGGCAGGTTGAGCTGGAGCAACAGGGCGTTGAACAGCACGATATCGCCGACCGTCATCGCTCCGGCCTGATGGCGGGGCAGCAACAGCAGGAAATTGACGGCGAATTGGATCGAGAGACCCAGGCCCAGCAGGGCCGACGAGCCGGCGCGACGGAATGTGTAAGCCCGCCAGCCATCCTTTACCGCGCGAGCCTTCTCGGTGAAGCGGCGGCTCATCCACGCATGACTGCCGAGATGACGCAACGTCTCCATCGCGTTCATCGCGTTGCCGACGAATCGAGCATTTTCCTGCGCAGCCGAGACGGCGGCGTCGAGAAGGGCCTGCGATCGACGCGTCGAGACGAATGTCACCGTGATCATGGCGGCGCCGTAAGCGGCGACGATCGCCACAACCTCGATGCTCAAGAGAGCGCCGAGGGTGACGAGCGTGAGCGCGATCTGCGTTGCGCCCGGAATGAACACGATCAGCGCGATGTGCATGATCGTCGTCAGCGCGCCACGCCCCTGGGCGCCGGCAGTCTGGATCTCGGCCGGGTTATGCTCGACGAAGAAGTCGGATCTTTTCCTCAAAATGCGTTCGAAGAACCGCGTGCTCACGATGAAGCCGAGGTTTTCGGCCGTCATCACCGACAGGTGTTGCACCGCGCGCTGCAGCGCCGAGGCTAATCCCACCAGCGCGGCGTAGAGCAAGAACGCCCACAGAAGGTCCGAGACAACAGTCTCTTTGGTCAGCCGGTCCACAAGGCGGGAGAACAGGTACGGCGCAGCGATGCCGCTGGCGCTCGACAGGAAGACGACCGCCGCCACCAGCGACAGCGCCCGCCAGTCGGATTTCCAGTAGGCATGGAAGATTTCGGCGATAGGGGCGTTGCTCGCGGGCTTGGTCATAAGTTTCTGATTTGCAGCGATTCACGCAAATTGCGGTTGGCCAATTCTGTCTCAGAGGCCATGACCGATCAACGATAGCGGCGACGGCTTTAGGAAAAAACGTAAACCCTCTACTCAATGGGAGCATGGTCAGGTACCCAGTCCGCACTGAACACCCGCGAACGATGTGAAGCTGCTCACATTGCTCGTGGGAGTTTCCTGTTAGTTTGACGATGATCCATCCGATGCCGGAGGGCACGGCCATGCAAAGCACAGCTTGTTTGGAATGGATACAGCGTTGGCGTAAGCAGGGATCGCTTGTTGCTTTTGTCGGCTGCTGCAGCATCTGCCTGATCTCGGCCTCTGCCACGTGTGCCGCCCAGGCACCCCTCAAACCCGCGGATCAGCCTAACGGCACGTCATCGGAAGACCCGGCGGCAACCGCCGTCTTCATTGTCGACGCAAAAAAGTGCGAGAAGAAGGCTTCCGACACCTGGTCGGACCCTGAGGTGTGGGCATGGCAACAAATCTGCCGGCATCTCAATGTCGATTTCGACGAGAAGGAAGCGAACGACTACGCGGACAAAAGGGAGGGCAAGGATTCACCGAAGCGCGATGCAGTGTACCGGCAGAAGCTTGAAGCTCTTCGAACGGAAAACAACAAGAACCCCGAGAAGCTGGCCACCGACGAATCGCGAACGCTCAGCAGCAAATTTCTGGCGATGATTTTCGGCGATCCGGAATTGAGGCATCACACGTGGAATGTACCGCTCAGGTTGTTCGGGTTCAGTACCGACCGACTTGCTATCGACACCGCGGCGCTGAAATCGCTGGATATACAAAACGCTTACGTCGAGAGGTTCGTAATCCAGAATACGACCCTTGATGGCGATCTCAGGCTGGAGAACTCCCACTTGGCAAGCATCAAGATGCAATTGGTAGCGGCCAAGCATTTCCTCCTGAACAAGGTATCGGTTACCGCGAAGAAGGTCGGAGCGGACCATGTGGATCCCGATCCGCAGTCATTGGAGGCAGAGAAGCCAGATGGAGCACTGACGATTCATACGGCCCGGATCGAGGACCGGGTATCGATCCTGGAAGGGTCCTACGACGCCATCGACTTGAAGCGCGTGAAAGTCGGCGACCTGTTCATCCTCCATCCTGACTGGAACCGCTTCAGGGACCTCGATAAGCCAGAGCTGAGCATCACCGAGTCCGTGGACCACGGGGTCTTCGCCTTTCAGGCCAACCCTACGGGCGCATCGCCTCGGCAGATCAAGCTCGACCAGTTCATCTTCGCCAATGCCTATTTCGGTCCGGACCCGATGCCGGTCGTCCGCGCCATGGATGCATACGCCGGAATCCGCACTCACGGTCGTCCCGACCTGGAGCCGTATACGCTGATCGCCAAGTCGTACGCACAACGCGGCGAAACCCACAACTCCGACAAGATCCTGATTGCCAAGAACAACCAAGACTGGCACTGGGCGGATATAGCGTCGGTGGATTTTCTTGGCCTCACTTTCACATGGCTTGTCGCCGATTACGGCTTCCATCCGGAAGTGGGTTTCTTGTGGATCGCCGGATTCGTGCTGCTTGGCTGGGGAATCTTCTGGCACGCCTCCACTCGTCTGGCAGCAGGCTCCTACCAACCGAAGAGTCCATTCCTGTTAGCTCTAGATTCAGTGATCCCGGGCATCCACTTGGACAAGAACCACCAAGATGTGCGCTATAATGGATGGCCTCAGGGCATGCTCTATCTGCTCCGGATCCTTGGCGCCGTGCTGGTCTTCGTTGCCTTCAGCTATCTGCAGAAGAAGGTGCTAGGCTGACCGCGGGAAGTCGCTTCTTCCGTTCAAATCCACGTCGTACATGCCTGCTTCGTTGGTGGCATGGAAGCGCAGCCGTAGCCAAGCGAGACGCGCGCCTGCACGTATCGAAGGGCGATTGTTTAGTTGAATTCTCGTGGATGACGGCAGCTTCCAAAGAACGAACGAAAGTCGAAGGTCAGACGCAAACGCTGTTGTCATATCGCGCCGTGCGCGGAGTTGTGTGCAGCCTTTCGCTTCTCAATCTGCGTGAAAAGCTAGATGGAATCTAAGCCCGCCGCATTGTGACCGCACCACGACCTCCTGTAGGTCGCGATCTCGGTAGCCGACAGAAGTCGGCTGGGGATTTTGGGGCGACTGATCTGATGACGTGCGGGACTACACTTCACAAGAAAACCCTTCTGGCTGCAGCGAGCGCACTTGCGTTGATGATTGATGGCGGGGACGCAGCCGTTGCGCAGACGTCGCACGAGCTGCCGGCCGTGCAGGTGCATGCGCCAACGCCGCGCGCGGCGCGTCGTGTCGCACCGCGCCAAAATGCCGCAACTGCGCCGCGTGCGGCTCCGCGCCCTGTCGAGCCTCGTGCGCGGACGACACCGCCGACCGGCATGATCGGCAGCCTGCCGCCATCCTATGCGGGCGGGCAGGTGGCTTCGGGCAGCCAGGTCGGCATGCTCGGCAATCGCAACGTGATGGACACGCCGTTCAACCAGACCAGCTACACCGCGCAGACAATCCAGGATCAGCAGGCGCGAAAGCTCGATGACGTGCTCGCCAACGATCCGTCGATCCGTTCCAACGTGCCGCGCGCCTACGGCTTCGACTTTGTGTCCATCCGCGGCTTCGACGTGCCGAGTTCGGCCTACGGCATCAACGGACTGTACGGCATCGCATCGGCTTTCTCGTTCTCGTCGCTGGCCGCGATCGAACGCGTCGAGATGCTGAAGGGGCCGGGCGCGCTGCTGAGCGGCATGCCGCCGGGCGGCGGCGTCGGCGGCAGCATCAATCTCGTCACCAAGCGTGCTGGCGATGATCCGATCGCACAGCTCACCAACACCTATGCGTCGCGCTCGCAGTTCGGCACGCATTTCGACGTCGGTCGCCGGTTCGGCGAAGCGAGCGAATTCGGCGTTCGGTTCAACGGCAGCTATCGCAACGGCGATACCGAACTCGCCAACCAGAGCCAGGAGCTCGGGACGGCAGCGCTAGGCCTCGACTACCGCGGCGAGCGCGTCCGCCTGTCCGCGGATGTCGGTTACGAGAAGAACAACGTCGACGCCATGACGCGCTTCGTGGTGTTAGGTCCGACGCTGACCGGCGTGCCGGTGCCGCCGGATGCACGCGCGAGCTTCATGCCAAGCTGGGGCTATTGGAACGGCGAAGGCAAATTCGGCCTCGTGCAGGGTGAGGTCGACATCACCGAGAACCTGACGGCCTATGCCCAGGCCGGCGTGGTGAAGGGGGAGACCAAGTATCTTTATTCGGATATCAGGGTCACCAACCTCAACGGCAATTTCGACGGTTCGCCACGACTGAACAGCCAGACCCGCGACCAGGCGGCGGTGCAAGCGGGCTTCCGTGCCTCGGTGGATACCGGGCCTATCCATCACGCGATCAATTTCAACGCGACGGGATCCGAAGGTGACGTCGGCATCATCAACACGACGGGCACGGCCTTCACGTCCAATCTCTATAGCCCGCGTCCGAGCCCGACGCCGCTGATCTCGGTTGGAGCACCGCCGAAAATCTCGGATACGCATCTGTCGAGCTTCGGCATTGCCGACACCATGTCGGTGGCAAACGGTCGCGTCCAGTTCACCGCGGGCGTGCGCCAGCAATATGTCGAGAGCCGCTCGTTCAGTGCGACGACCGGGCTGCAGACGTCCGGCTATGACACTTCGGCGACGACGCCGGCCTATGCGGTGGTGATCAAGCCGCTGGAGAACGTCTCCATCTATGCCAACTACATCGAAGGGCTCGAGGCCGGCACCGTGGTCGGCGCTCAGTATGCCAATGCCGGCCAGGTGCTGCCACCCTATCGGACCCGGCAGTATGAAGTCGGCGCCAAGGTCGATTGGGGCCGGATAACGACGACCGTCAGCGCCTTCGACATCAACCGGCCGCTGCAGCTCGTCGATTTCGTCACCAACACGCTGACGCAATCCGGCGAGAGCCGCAACCGTGGCGTCGAGCTGAATGTCTTCGGTGAGGTCACGCCAGGCGTGCGGCTGCTGGGCGGCGTGATGTTCATCGATGCGCGTCAGGACAAGACCGAGCGCGGGCAGTTTGACGGCTACCGGACTTTCGGCGTGCCCGACACACAGCTCAATCTCGGCGGTGAGTGGGACGTGCCGTTCCTGCACGGCCTGACGCTGACGGGACGCGCGATCTATACCGGCAGCTTCTTCGTCGATCAGGCCAACACGCTGCTGGTCTCGGACTGGACACGCTACGACGCCGGTGCGCGCTACACCTTTACGGCGCCGTGGAACAACAAGCCGGTGGTGGTGCGCTTCCAGGTCGAGAACCTGTTCGACAAGAACTACTGGCAGGGCGCGAACACCAACAGATACGTCTATCTCGGTGCGCCCAGAACCTATCTGGTCTCGACGACTTTCAACTTCTAGCGATGGCTGAACCAAATCATGTCTAACCGACGAACCGGAAGGCAGCTTGCCGTTGGTGCTCTGCTGATCGTCTTGCCAATGCTGTCTCATTGGGGAGCCGCGAGCGCGCAGACCGTCAACTCGTTCGAGGGCGACCGCGGACCAGGTCAGGCGGTGTGCAAATCGAACGGGGGGCCGATCCATTGTGATCGGGCGGAGATGGACGTTGCCGCGAGCGGCAAGCAGATTGTGCAGGTCACCTGGCAGAACGTCAACGTGTATGACACTACGGGCAAGCTGTTGAAATCCACGCCGCTGGCCGCACTGATCCGCGGTGCCGGGCTCGACCCGAACCCGGCGAAAGGCGGCGGGCCGTTCGAGCCGCATGTCGTCTACAACGAGTTCATCGAGCGCTGGATCATCACCGTGACCTGCGCCAACGACTGCACGCTTGTGAGCGCCAGCGCCGACGCGACGGATTCGTGGGGCGGCACCTACCTGTCCTGCCTGCAGGGCGGCCCCTGCCTCGACCGCAATCCCGGCATCAAGCTGGGCTACGACAAGAACGGTGTGTACATCTGCGGAGGCCACGTCGGCGACGACAATCCGAGCACGGTGCCGGGCGTGTCCTACGACTGCTTTGCAGTACCGCCGGATGAGATCAAGGCGATCGCGCAAGGCACAGCGCCAACCCATATCAACCGTGGCCACAAGCTGCCGCTCGACATCGTCCCTGCGGTTGACCACGATCGATCGAAGGCACCATCGGCTCTGGCGTTCTTTGCCAACAAGAGCTGCGACCACGCGGCGCAATACTCCTGCCAGCGGTCGACCAATTTCTCGTTTCACTGGATCGTGAACACCTTCAGGTGGAATGGCGCCACCGGCACCTACAATGCTGGCGGCGCCCAGCAGGTGATCAAGACCGATATCGGCTCGAAGGAGAACAAGTGGCTCTACAACACGCCGTGCTGCGGCCAGACCATGTCGATCCCGCAGGCCGGCAGCGACGTCACCCTTCGCGCCGCAACCAGCCACCGCCTGATGAATGTCGTCCAGCACGGCTCGCACCTGTATGGCGTCCTCGGGTCCGGGCCATGCACTGACTCCTGCGGGGCGCAGGGCGCTGATGCCAACAATTTGCTGATCTGGGTGGACCTCGATTGCTCGCAGCCGGCCGCCTGCGTGGTCAGCCAGACGGCAAAGATTGCCAGCCCTGACAATCACCTGGAGTTTGGCACGATTGGCGTGGACGATGCAGGGAACCTGGGCATCGTCGGCACGTCCTCAAGCGCGCGCGCAAACCTGTCGGTCCTGCTCTGGACCCGCCGCCAGGACGATCCGGCCAACACGTTCACCGGCCCGACGACGATCGTCGCGGGCACGCATCCCTACACCTGCCCGAATGAGAGGAACGTGAGCCCGATGGGGAATTCGGTCGGCATCCTGACCGCGCTCGACCCGGTGGACCGCAAGACATTGTGGGCGACCCAGCAGTGGGCCAATGATGCCACTCCCTGCGTCTGGAACACACGCATCGTCGGCTACAAGGTCGCGCCGGAGAAGCGCTGACGATCGAGGCCCCCCATCGGCTGTGTTGACTTTCCAGATGGCGTGGCGCACCCCGCCACCTGGCGCTGCGGCTCCCATTGGAACTTTCTCCCGCGCGGCCGTTTTTAGTGGTCCGGCGTGGTGGGTTAGTGCGCATGGCACTAAGTGCACCTCGCCTCCGTCTCTGGGAAGGAGCTTTCCCGCGATGGAGCATGAGACCAGGATTGAAAATCGACTGCTGGCCGCGCTGCCGCAAGCGGACCTGGATTTGCTTGCGCCCCATTTCCGGAACGTGTCGCTCAAACGCGACGCCGTCCTGGCGCGATCGGGCGATCTGATTGAACAGATCTATTTCCCGTCCAGCGGGCTGGTCGCGCACGTTATGGACATGCCGAACGGACAAACGGTCACCACCGCGATCGTCGGCAAAGAGGGCGCGGTAAACATCCTCACGGCGCTCGGGCCGGCCCGCTCGCCGATGACCATGGTGGTTCGGATCGCCGGAACTGCTTTGCAGCTCTCTCCGGCACGCTTCCATGCGGCGCTCGAGCACAGCCACGCGCTCAAGGCCGCCGTCAATAGGCTCAACAGGGCCCTGATAGTGCAGCTCCAGCATGTTGCGGCTTGCAATGCGCTGCACTCAGTCGAAGCCCGGTTGGCCCATTGGCTGCTGCACATCCACGACCGGACCGAAAGCGACATGCTGCCGCTGACGCAGGAGACGCTTTCGGAGTTGCTGGGCGTGCGACGAACGACGGTGACCCATGTCGTATCCAAGCTCCGCGCGTCGGGAGCGATCAGGTCCAATCGGCGAAGCTCGATCGAAATCGACAGGCCGCGGCTCGAAGCAGCGGCATGCGACTGCTACCAGATCATGCGCAGCAGGATCGAGCGCATCGTTTCGACGAACGAGATGACGCCGCGCGGTCACTCCTGGCCAGCGCATGAAAGGCCGCGCACGCACGCCCCGCTACCGACCGCCGAGAACGGAGCGCAGCACCGCGCGCACGCCCACGGAGCGGCCGCTCACCGTGCAAGGCACCGTTGAGGAACGGTTAGCTAGTGGCCAGCCTTAGCACACGCTCCTCACTCTTTCGTCCGTCTCGTAAACCCACGCTTCCTTGGCAAACCATTCATGGTTGGTCTGGCAGATCGAGCAATAAGTGCGCGCGAAGAACACCGTACTGCATCGAAACTTCTCGCGATCGGCTTTCATGCCCGTAGGGATCGCGCGTCCCGTCTGCGGGCATTTGATCATGACGATACCCATCTTGGTCCTCCCTCAATGTCCCGAGTTGCTGCATCAGCAGCATTCCGCGGGCCATCGGCTGGACTCCGCCTCTTCTCGCGGGAGGCGCTTTTCGTCCAGCCGATTCTCGGTGGTGCTTAAGAGAAGTTCGATCTAGGGACCTGTCCGCAGCACCCTGGCAAGACTCTTCCTGATAGGCTCGGCAGTCTCCTTCGCCACTTCCTGAGTGAGCTCCCACAGTTCCTTGTTCTGAGCGGAGGTGACCTCAAAATTCTTGCGGCCATGCGTGGCCGATAGCTGGATGATCTCTGGCAGCGACTTCGTCCCCATCAGATGCGTGAGAAATTCGAGAGCGGAGCTGGCGTTCGTGCCCGAGATCTCGATCAACTTGGCCGCGTAGTCGGCGGCGCCTTTCGCGTTGGTTGAGCAGGCCTCCTTGAGGATGTCGGCGATCTCGCCAGAAGCGGCCTTCATCTTTTCGCAATTTTCCTTCGCCCGCAGCATGCTTTGCTCGGCGATGTTCTGATACACTCCCGGTATCGCGAACAGCGGCATGTCGAATCCGCGTTTCGCGTCAGCACCGGCAGTCGGATTGGCATTCATTTCATTCGAGTATGCATCATTCACGGGTTGTAATCCTTTCAAGCGAGACTGGAACCAGCGGCAGTTCGATACGCAATCCCGGCTCTCTCGAAGCGAGCGTGCCACGAACGAGCCGGGAAGGATTTCCCAGATGTCGGACCGGACGGAGTTGTCGCGCCGTGCCCCCATCTACCGGACTATGCTCGACCAGCGCCGAGACTTCGGTTCGCTTTCTGACTCTCGAAACGTTTTTCGTAGGTAGCGACCGCCTCGCTCCGTAGGTCCATACGGCGCAAGTCTCCGGCGTATGAAGCGCGCCGCCTGACGGGGATTGTGTTCACGGCAAAAGAGCGGCCGAGCAACCAGCCGCTCCCTCCTTTTTTTGCGCCGGGTGACCCGGTGGTACGCAATCGCTGCTACCGCCCCGAGCCCATCGCGCTTGTCCTCAGCGACTGACAGGTGCAGCCTAACCCAGGACCAATGTCCTTACTCGGGCATCCAATGATTGGATTCACACAGCCGCCGTGCGACGCCGGGGTCATCGAGGCGACACCGGCTTTTGACGCTGCCCTGTCACAGAGACGCAAGTGGCTGACGCTGGCCGCAGCCGTCATTGGGTCCAGCATGGCTCTCCTCGACGGTTCTGTCGTGAACATCGCGTTACCCGCAATCCAACAGGCGCTGAATGCAGATGCGGCTGCGACACAGTGGATCGTCAACGCCTACCTGCTGCTGCTTGGTGCGCTCGTGCTGATCGGAGGTTCGGCGGCCGATCTCTACGGCCGACGCCGGATTTTTGTTATCGGCATCGCGGTCTTCACCGCCGCCTCCATCGTCTGCGGGCTCTCACCGAATATCATGGTGCTTATCGTCAGCCGTGCGGTTCAAGGTCTTGGCGCCGCGCTGTTAACGCCGGCCAGTCTGGCGATGTTAGGAGCGACCTTCGGCAAGGATGAACGGATCCGGGCAATCGGGATATGGGCGGGCGCAGGTGCACTGATGATGGCGGCCGGTCCGATGTTGGGCGGCTGGCTGGTCGACCAGGTATCGTGGCGGGCGATCTTTCTCCTCAATGTCCCGCTCGCCATTGCCGCGGCCGGACTTGCGCTTCGCTTCGGCTGCGAAAGCAGCGATCCCCGGGCGAAGCAACTCGACTGGAGCGGCGCCGCCTCAGTCGCGATTGGCCTTGCTGCGATGACATGGTCCCTCAGCGCCATTCCGGCGTCGGGATTTCGCGACAAGACAGTGCTGGTTGCCCTGGGAGTGGGAGCCGCTTTCCTGGCTTCGTTCGTCGTGATTGAAGCCCGTCTCCATGAGCGGGCGATGATGCCGTTGTCGCTCTATCAATCTCGCGATTTTTCAGCAACGAATGCGTTGACGCTGTTGCTCTACTTCGCGCTCGGAGGTGCGCTCTATTATCTGCCGTTCGGCCTGATCCGCGTCGGCGGCTACTCGGCGACCCAGGCCGGCGCAGCGTTGCTGCCTTTTGCCCTGATCATGGGATTCGGGGCGTCATTCGCCGGGACCATTGCTGACCGTTGGGGGCCGCGGCTGTTGCTCACTGTCGGGCCCATCGTCGCAGCCTGCGGATTTACGATACTTGCCTTTGTCGATCTCAGGCAGCCTTACTGGATTAGCGTATTTCCGTCGATGGTCCTGCTGGGCGGGGGGATGTCGATCACGGTTCCACCGCTGACGTCGACTGTGATGGCAGCCGCCGGCGAAGCCCACGCCGGGATTGCTTCGGGCATCAACAACGCGGTCGCTCGCGTTGGCGGCCTGCTCGCGGTTGCGGCACTCGGCGTGGTGTTCTTTGCAAACTTCTTGCATGATCTTGCCGGAGCAACGCCCGCGCAAGCCAACGAGGCCCTGAATGCCGTGATGTCCGGACAGGCGGACGCTCATGCAGGGGCAATAGCCGCATTCGAGCGGGCGCTGAGCACGATCATGCTGGTGCCCGCAAGCTGCGCCGCACTTGCCGGCCTCGCCGGTTGGGTGTGGATCGCGCCGCGCCCCAAGCGTGCAGGCACCTGACACAACCCCGCAGCCAGGCGCAGTTCGACGCCCTAATCGGCTGTGTTGACTTCCCAGGTGGCGTGGCGGACGCCGGCCTGACGCTGCAGGTCCACCGCGACGGCATTGAGCTCATTGGGATTGACTGACGTGCTGACCAGCGTCGCCACGATCTCCAGGAGATCGTCACCGATCTCCTGGAGATCGATATCAGCAACCGGGTAGCTGGCGGCCTCGAGCTTCTCGACCAATTGGTCGCGCATGGCCGGCAAGGCGTCGCTGGAGACCGCGAGCTTGAAATAGTAGGTCGCCTCCGATGCCTGCTCGTCGAGCGGGATGCGGTTGATGGCATTCACCAGCGGCCGCAGCAGCGTGTTGCCGGCGAGGATGAAGAAGGTGAGCGCTGCGGCCTGCGCCTCCATGTCGGCGCCGGCGCAAGAGCCGACCGCGGCTGATGTCCACAAGGTCGCCGCCGTGTTGAGCCCGCGCACATCCATGCCCTGCTTCATGATGACACCGGCGCCGAGAAAGCCGATGCCCGACACGACATAGGCGATCACCCGCACGGCGCCGTCCGCGCCCGACAGTCGCATCGCAAGATCGACGAACGCAGCCGCTCCGACCGCGACCAGCACATTGGTGCGCAGGCCCGCGGTGCGCTGGCGATATTGCCGCTCGGCGCCGATCAGCGTGCCCAGCACAAAGGCTGTGGTCAGGCTTATCAGCGTGTCGAAGAAATCAGCGAGTTGGAAGGTCGTCAGAAACCGCATAGCCCCTCAATACGGCTTGGACACGACAGGTGATTAAAACGCCAACAGACCTCCGTCGCCGTCTTCGTCCGCGAATGCCAATAGCGTACCTTTGGCGTTCCAGGCCAGTGCGGCGACTGGCACGCCCTGGTTGCGACGGAGCAGTATCTCGGCCCCGTCCTCCATCCGGACCATCAGCACGGTGCCGTCGCTATAGCCGGCCGCCAGGATGTCGTCCTTCGGATGGCAGGCGACGACCGCGACGCGCGCCTGCAACGGCGCCAGCATCGCCGGCTGCTTGCCCATCGGGCCATCCTTGCTGTTGAAGGGCCAGATGATGACGGTGTCGGCCCCTGAGGTAGCAAGCCCCTTGCCGCCGGCGCTCCACGACATCGACCGCACCCGGCCGGGATAGCCGCTCATCCGCATGTGCCTGTTGTCGGCGAGCCGCCAGCCATGCAGCGCCGGCTCATGCATCGCGGTGACCAGGAATTTGTTGTCAGGGCTGAAGGTGACGGCGTGATGCGAGCCCGCCCATTCCAGGAATTCCGGCTTGGCCGCCATGTTGGGAAACCACAGCGTCGCGCCGCCATAATGGGCGATTGCGAGCCGGAGGCCCTTTGGCGCAAAGGCAAGACCGCCGACGGTGGACGGCGCATCGAAGGATTTTTCCTCGCCCTTGGCCGGACGCACGAACGCGGTCTTGCCCACCGACCACGCCACCGCGCCATCGGAATGCAGCGCCACGGCATCGATCCAGCGCCGCTTCGGGTCGGTCGCCAAGGTCGAGACCTCGCCTTTAGCATTGAGCGCGACCAGCTTGCCATCGTCACCGCCCATGACGATCCGCTCGCCATCCGAGACGGAGCAGAGGATCGCGCCGCCATGCACCGGCGTCTGCGAGACTTCGCCCTCCCCGCCGACGACGGCGACATTCTCCTCGGCGCCGATGAAGTGGGCGGTGTCGCCAAGGAAATGCACTGATGTGACGGCCATGCCGAGCGGCACTGGCCGTACCTGATCGGTCATCGAAGCGATGGAGGGCACCTCGCCCGGGTCGAACTCGCTCATCACGAGACGATGCAGCGCTCAAAGCCGTCGCGGATCGCCTGCTCCGGCAATTCGCGGCCGATGAAGACCAGCCGGCTCTCGCGCGGCTCGTCCTCCTTCCACTTCCGCTGATGGTCGCCTTCCAGCATCATGTGGACGCCCTGGAACACGTAACGGTCGTCGTCGCCGGCGAAGGCGAGGATGCCCTTGGAGCGCAGGATCTTCTGGCCCTCGGTCGCCACCAGGTTCTGCAGCCACGGCATGAATTTCGTGGGGTCGAGCGCCTTGTCGGTGCGCAGCGACAGCGATTGCATCTCCTCGTCGTGGTAGTGCTTCATGCCGTGGCCATGATCATGGTGGTGATGATGGTCGTGGCCATGGTGGTGATGATCATGGTCATGATCGTGATCGTCGGCTTCCAGGAAATCCGGTTCGATGTCGAGGATGCGGTCGAGATCGAAGGCGCCCCGCTCCAGCACGTCGGCCAGTTCCACCTTGCAGCGCTCGGTCCGATGCAGCTTGGCGTAAGGGTTGATACCGCGGATGCGGGCCTCGACCTCGGCGAGCTCGGGCTTTGAGACGAGGTCGGTCTTATTCAGCACGATGACGTCGGCGAACGCGATCTGGTTCTTGGCCTCGGGCGCATCCTTCAGCCGGTCGCTGAGCCATTTGGCATCGGCCACGGTGACGACGGCATCGAGCCGGGCGTTCTTCTGCACGTCCTCGTCGACGAAGAAGGTCTGCGCCACCGGCGCCGGGTCGGCGAGGCCCGTGGTCTCCACGATGATGGCGTCGAACTTGCCTTTGCGCTTCATCAGGCCGTCCATGATGCGGACGAGGTCGCCGCGAACGGTGCAGCAGATGCAACCGTTGTTCATCTCGAACACTTCCTCGTCGGCCCCGATGATCAGGTCGTTGTCGATGCCGATCTCGCCGAATTCGTTGACGATGACCGCGTATTTCTTGCCGTGGTTCTCGGACAGGATGCGGTTGAGCAGCGTGGTCTTGCCGGCGCCGAGATAGCCCGTCAGCACGGTCACAGGGATCTTTTGCGAAGAAGGTTCTGGCATGGCGACTCCGGGGGCGGAACTAACGATCGCGCTGCCCGGGCCGGCAGGGAGGGCCCCTGCCCTAGTGGCCAAGCGCGCTGGTCAAGGCCTTTATATTGTGCCTTACCACCCCAATGTAAGTGGGGGCCTCGCCCTTTTCGGCAGTGAGACTGTCCGAATAGAGGGTCCCGCCGATCCTGGCCCCGGTCTCCTCAGCGATCCGCTGGATCAGGCGGGGATCGCTGACATTTTCGAGAAAAATCGCCGGAATTTTCGCCTTTTTGATCTGGGTGATGATCCCTGCGATATCGCGGGCGCTGGGCTCGGATTCGGTCGAGACCCCTACGGGGGCAATGAACTCGATACCGTAGGCGGCCGCAAAATAGCCGAAGGCGCGGTGGGTCGAGATCACCTTGCGGCGCGCCTCCGGGATGGTGGCGACCGCCTGCCGCGCTTCTCTGTCCAGCGCGTCGAGCTCTGCCAGATAGCTTTCCGCATTGGTGCGGAAGGCGGCGGCGTTCGCAGGCGCAGCGGCCACAAGCGCGTCGCGGATATTGGCGACATAGATCTTTGCATTAGCAACGGACTGCCAGGCATGAGGATCGGGCGCCGAGCCGAGCTTGAGCGGCGCAATGCCGTCCGTCACGGTGATGATGGTCGCTTTGCCGCCGGCGGATTGCACCAGCCGCGGCAGCCAGCCCTCCATCCCGAGCCCGTTGATGAAGAGCAGCTTCGCTTCCGCGACCTTTCTGGCGTCCGCCGGCGTCGGCCGGTACACGTGGGCATCGCCCTCGGGGCCAACCAGCGCCGCGACATTGACCTTGTCGCCTCCAACGTTGCGGACCAAGTCGGCGAGGATCGAGAAGCTGGCGACCACGTTGAGGCGCTCTTGCGCGCGCGCCGGACCTACAAGCGTGACGAGCGCGAGCAGCGCAAGCCAGAACCACCGTCGCATCGCCGCTAGGCCTCCAGATGCCGGCCGGGGAACATCTGGCGGACCAGTCCGCCGACATTGCCGAACAGGAGCGAGACCAGATAGAGCCCGGCCGCGACCAGAATGATCGCGGGGCCTGAGGGAATTCGCGTCTGGAACGACAACACCAGCCCGGCATAGCCCGAAAGGATCGCGCTTGCGACCGCGATGCAGATCATGCCGGTGATGTCGCGCGACCAGAACCGCGCGATGCCGGCCGGCAGGATCATCAATCCGACGCCGAGCAACGTGCCGAGCGCATGAAAGCCGTTGACGAGGTTGACCACGACCAGCGCCAGGAACGCCAGATGCGCCGGCGCGCCGGCGCGGCTGACCGTGCGCAGGAACACCGGATCGACGCATTCGATCACCAGCGGGCGGTAGATCACCGCGAGCACGAGCAGCGTGATGGTGGCGTTGAAGGTGATGACCAGCAGAGTCTGGTTGTCCATCGCGAGAATGTCGCCGAACAGCACATGCAGGAGGTCGATATTGGTGCCCTTGATCGAAACAATGGTGACGCCGAGCGCCAGCGAGACCAGGTAGAAGGTGGCGAGCGAGGCGTCCTCCTTCAGCTCCGTGTTGCGGGCGACGAGGCCGGCGAGCAGCGCCACCGTAAATCCCGCGGCCAGGCCGCCAACCGTCATCGCGAACAGATTGAGCCCGGAGAGCAGGAAGCCGATCGCCGCCCCCGGCAGGATCGCATGCGCCATGGCATCGCCGACCAGGCTCATCCGCCGCAGCATCAGGAACACGCCGATCGGCGCGGCGCCGAGCGAGAGCGCGACCACGGCGGCAAGCGCGCGGCGCATGAACTCGAACTCGGTGAAGGGCGCGATCAGCGCGTCAGTGAGCATGGCTTCAGGCGGCGCGCGAGGTGTCCACGGCACAGGCGGCGGCGCGGTCGTCGAAGGCTTCGCACATCCGCATCGCCACCGTGAGATTATCAGGCGTCAGCACTTCGGCGGTCGGCCCCCACGCCACCGGCCCGCGCGCGAGCAGCAGCGTTTCCGGGAAATTGGCGCGCACCATGTCGAGGTCGTGCAATGCCGCCAGCACCGTGCGTCCCTCGCTGTGCCAACGCTTGACCAATGCCAGCAGGTCGGCGGTGGTCTTGGCGTCGATGGCGTTGAAGGGTTCGTCGAGAACGATCAATCGCGCATTCTGTAGCAGCACCCGTGCAAACAGCATGCGCTGCATCTGGCCGCCGGAGAGCGTGCCGATCGGACGGTTCTCGAACCCGTTGAGCCCGACCGCGGCGATTGCGGCGAGGATCTTCTCGCGCGCGTCCTTGCCGATGCCGCCGAACAGGCCGATGCCGCGCCACAGGCCGGTGCCGACAAAATCAAACACCGAGATCGGGAAACTGCGGTCGATCTCGGCCGACTGCGGCAGATAGGCGATGTCCCTGTGGTCGAGGCCGCCGAGGTCGATCGCACCGGAGAGCGGCTTCAGGATGCCGGTGATGCCTCGCAAGAGCGTCGACTTGCCGGCGCCGTTCGGGCCGATCATTGCGAGCAGCGCGCCGGAGGCGACGTCGCCGTTCAGATGATGCACCGCCGGATGGCGGTCATAGCCGAGCGTGACGTTGCGGAATTGCACTTGCGCGGGCATCGCTCACCTCATCGCCAGCAGCACGAAGGCCCACAGGCCGGCACAGACCGCGAGCGCCGCGGCAAGGCGTGCGACGACCGTCATGCGCAGGATCGACCAAGTCGCCGCCTGCGCCGGATGCGGCGTTGTCGGACCATGGCTGTGGACGACATGGTCGTGGCCGTGTCCATGGACGTGGTCGTGGGTATGGGGATGTGCGTGAGCCATTTCGCGGGAACGTTACATTATAACATTACGCGAGTCCACCTGATCGATGGTTCACGGTTTGCCGATCGCCATCGCGATGGCGGCGGCCAGGAAGGGAAACGGCACCGAGACCGCGGCGCGGAACCAGACGAAGCGGGCCGGCATGAACGGTATCTCCCACAGGATCACCCTTTGGAAGGCGAACAGCGCCCAGGCGACGACATAGGCGATCACCTGGGGTGGCCCGCCGCCGGCCTTCAGCGCCACCGCGCCGATGGAAAAACCGACCACCGGCCCGCCCGGCGTCGCTGCGCCCGCGATGACGGCGGTCGCGACGCCGAGCCAGCCGCTGTCGGGCCCGAGCCAGCCGGTGATGATCTCCTGCGGGATCACGGCGGCGATATAGCCCGACCCGACCACGCCGATCGCGATCCGCGGCATGATATTGGCGAATTCGAGCGAGCCTTCGCGCAACGACGACACCAGCACCGTGCGTCCACGGCGCCAGGCGATGAAGCCGACGCCGGCGACCGAGCCCCACAGCAGGATGTCGATCAGGAGCGCGGCGCTCATTCCGGTGCGCCGTTCGGATAGACGCGGGCATAGACGAAGCGGCCGAAGGCGCCGGCGAGCACTGGCAGCGGCAGCGAGATCACGATCCGCCACAGCGTGAACTCGGTGCCCATGATCGGCAGTTCCCAGGCCACCGCGCGGCCGTAACCGATCAGCGTCCAGCTCACCACCATCGCGATCGTCGCGCCGAAATCGGCGCCAACGGTGAGCAGCGCCGCCGCCACCGGATAGGCGGTGAAGGGACCGCCTGGCAGGATCGCACCGAAGGCGGTGCCGATCAGAAGGCCCTTCAATCCCGACTTCGGTCCGAGCGAGCGCGAGACTTTTTCGTGCGGCAGAATTTCCGCGATGAACGCACCGAGCAGGCAGCCCGCGAGCACGCGCGGCAGGATCCCGCCGAACAGCGAGAGGTCGTGGGTGAGGATCTCGATCACGCCGTCAGCGCCGTCGCGCCGATAGACCAGGCCGGCGCAGATGAGGACGAGCACAAGGATTGAGATCATCGACCAGCCGATCGGCTTGCGCACACGGCCGGGAGGCGTCTCGGCCTCCGCGGCGTCATCGGCCGGCGGCGGATCCTTTAGCGGTGCATCTGACAAGGCAATGGGGCCAGGGCGGGGTGAGAATGTCCATCCTGCTTAGTCCCGTCACAAAGGCGACGCAAATGGAAGCTGGCCGCGTATCCATGCGCGCGCAGGCTATGGCCATGCGCGGTTGCGGCGCCCTCTCCATTTGTCATTCCGGGGCGATGCCAACGGGTCCGCGCAAAGCGCGGCCCGATGACAGGCTCCGCATCGAGCCCGGAATCCATTTCACAGCCTGTGCATGTGGCCCGTGGATTCCGGGTTCGCGCTTCGCGCGCCCCGGAATGACGGAGAGATCATGTGAGGTGGCGGACGATGGCGAGGCCGGCGAACAGGCCGGCGATCGAGAGCACGACCGAGCCGAGCACGTAGAATGCCGCGAGCCCGAGTTCGCCGCGTTCGTAGAGCAGCGCGGCGTCGAGCGAGAAGGCGGAGAAGGTGGTGTAGCCGCCGAGGATGCCGGTCATCAGGAACAGCCGCCAGGGCTGCGATGCCTCGCCCTTGAAGGCGAGATAGCCCGCGATCAGGCCCATCACGGTCGAACCGGTGATGTTGATGATGAAGGTGCCGTAGGGAAAATCGGTGCCGAGGCTGCGCGCGCAGGCGAGATTGATGAAATGGCGCAGCATTGCGCCGAGGCCGCCGCCGAAGAAGACCAGAAAATAGCTTGCTGCCGTTCCCACCACTGCCCCGCTGGTGTGCCGTCGAGAGGGACTATCACCTCTCCTTGAACGATGTGCGCACCCACAGTCTCTCCCTTGAGACGGTGCCCGCGTGGAGAGATGATCCCTCCCCGGTTCGCATTGCGCTTCGCTACATGCGAACAGACCCTCCCCTTTCGGGGGAGGGTCGGGAAAGTCGCATCCGGAACGACGGCCTAAACCGTCACACCTTGCCGAACAGCTCGTCGACGTAGTCCCAGTTGACGAGGTTGTCGACGAACGCCTTCAGATAGTCCGGACGGCGATTGCGATAGTCGATGTAGTAGGAGTGCTCCCAGACGTCGACGCCCAGGATCGGGACCGCGCCATGGACCAGCGGGTTCTCGCCATTCGGCGTCTTGGAGATTTCGAGCTTGCCGCCCTTGACCTGCAGCCAGGCCCAGCCGGAGCCGAACTGGCCGACGCCGGCGGCGGCGAAATCGGCCTTGAACTTCTCGAAGCCGCCGAGGTCCTCGTTGATCTTCTTCTCGAGACGGCCCGGCAGCTTGCTGCCGCCGCCATTCGGCTTCATCCACTTCCAGAAGTGAATGTGGTTGTAGTGCTGGCCGGCATTGTTGAAGACGGCCGCGTTCTTGTTGTACGAGCCCTTCACGATCTCCTCGAGGGACTTGCCCTCGAATTCGGTGCCTTTGATCGCGTTGTTGCCGTTGGTCACGTAAGCCTGATGATGCTTGTCGTGATGGTACTCCAGCGTTTCCTTCGACATGTAGGGCGCGAGGGCATCGTGGGCGTAGGGGAGGTCGGGTAGCGTGAAAGTCATGGTGTGATGTCCAACATGAGGGGAGACGACACTAACGGAGACCTCTTATAGAAGGTTCCATCACACTTAAACACCGCATTTTCGGCGCAGGCATGCAGGCCGTGCGGGCGATTCGCAGAACGTCAGCGCAACGAACCAACTCCAAAATAGTGTTGGGAATGAAATGCTTAAGATCAACTCCGAGCGGCAGGGTGCGGACGGAGGTGCGTTTTCCCGTTTGTGCGAGTAAGATCGCGCCGATGGAATGCAAGGACCCACTCAAGTGAGCATCGAGATCGAAGTCCTCAACGGCGATGCTTCCTGGAAGACGGTCGAGCCGCTGTTTCGGGCGGTCTGGCCGCGCGAAGTGGTCGCGAAATTGCCGTGGGGCCATATCAAGTGGGCCGGTGCCGACCTGCGCGTCTTGCTCGAAGCGCCCGAGGGCGGCGTCGGCTGCCATGTCGGCATCCATTTCCGCACCATCACCTGGAACGGACACCGGATCCATATTGGCGGCATCGGCGGTGTTGCGACCCGCGAGGACTGCCGGCGCCGCGGCTATGCCTCGATTGCGCTCAATGCCGCGGTCGAGACCGTGCGCGCCAATGAGGCGGCGCGCTTCATGCTGCTGTTCTGTGAGCCGCACAATTTCGCGTTCTACCAGGCGCGCGGCTGGCGGCCCTTCACCGGCGAGGTCTATTGCGAGCAGCCGGGCGGACGCGTCCGCTTCGAGGCGATGACACCGTTCGTGTTCGACATCAAGCGCGCGCCTGATACGGGGACCATCGACCTATGCGGCCTGCCGTGGTGATCTCTGCATAGGTTAGCCTGGCCTGCGCCGTCCGTAAGATGCGGGGCATCATCTTCACACAATCTTCAGGGCGAGACGCAGTGACAGATGCGCATCACTGGGGCAAATGATCGCGCGCCGACGCGCGGAAGTGAGATTGCACAAAGCCGATTTGTTGCTATGCAGGCGTGCCTTTTTGGGGAACGAATCATGGCTTGCAGATCAGCTCTCATCGCAGCGGTGCTGGCGGTATTACTGGCCGCACCGACGGCGCGCGCGCAAAACGCGGCCGATCCATCCGGCGTCTGGCAGACGCAGGCGGGCGACGCCCGCGTCAAGGTCAGCAAATGCGGCGGCGGGATTTGCGGCGTGATCGTCTCCCTGCGCGAGCCGATCGATCCCGCAACCGGCAAGCCGCAGGTCGACAACAAGAATCCGAATCCGTCGCTCACCACCCGTCCGATCATCGGGCTGCCGCTGTTTTCGGGCATGCGGCCGGCCGGCGGCAAGTGGACCGGTCAGATCTACAACGCTGACGACGGCGGCACCTATGCGAGCAGCATTTCGCTCGCCGGCCCCGATACGCTACGGGTCGAAGGCTGCGTCGGCGCGCTCTGCGGCGGCGAAAGCTGGACGCGGGTCGGGCGCTAACTCTTCAGATCTGCATCGCCTTCATGGCTGACGCGGCGGAGGCGTAGCCGCCGCGGGCGCCGTCGATGAAGTGCACGTGGTTGCTGCGCATCGCCGACGGCGTGAAGCAGGTCATCATCGCAGCATCCTGCCGGTGCAGGCCGTAACGCACGACGCCGTTGGCCGCGGCCTGCGCGAGACGTTCGGCGAGCGCCTGCGCCAACTCCTCGCTGCAGTCGAGGATCATCCGCAATCCGTCGTCATATTTGCGGAAGTCGGAATTGTCGACCACCTGCTGCATATAGTCCTTCGCCGCGAACTTGCCGATTTTGAGCTCGAAGCGGATGACGGTGTAGACCCACAACGTGCTGACGAACACCAGCACGCGCCGCGCGAAGAGCGGACCGCCGCGCTTGGTGCGCGCCTCGAAGTCGAGGCCCTGCGGCGGCCAGCGCAGCGCCGGCCCGCCCGACGGCACCGGACGGCCAGCATCCGGGCTCTGCTCGGCGAGAGCGATGATGTCCTCAATCACCTTGCGGAACGCGGGGGGATCGCCGCCCTTCGCCGGCACCACCAGCACGGACAGGATGACACCGCGGGCGGAAGGGATCTCCTCGAAGCGGCAGGAGAGCCCGCTGAGATCGGGCTGAGTGCCCGGCGGCGCCGGCGCGACGGCAAATTCACCCCGCTTCATCGCGGCTTCCGCGAAGCCAAGCCCGCCACCGGAGAACATCGCGTAGGAAAGATTGGTCGACGGTCCGAAGCGCGCGACGCGCACATCAAGTCCTTGCGCACGGACTGCTTCGATCGGCACCAGCGCCACGCGCATGATGAGGTCGAGATCGTCCCTCACCCAGGTCGCGGTCGCCGCCAGCGCCTCGCGCGCGGCGTCGACATCGGCGGGCGCGACCGCAAAGCTCGCGCCATCGCCGCCGAACACGAAGGGGAATTCGCGGCCACTGAGTGCATTGGTGACGGCGGCGATGACGGCCGCGCCCGCCATGTTGACGGCCTTGTAGCGCTTTGCGGCAATCGCCTTGGTCGATTCCACGATGTCGGCGACGCCGATGGTCCAATCATCGGGCAAAGGCGAATACAGCGACGGCTCCATCAGGCGGGCAAAGCCGCGGAACACCGGAATGCCGCCGTAGAAGATCTCGCTGCCGCCTGCCGCCGCCATGGACCGCTCCGCTTTCGGCGCCTGTCTAGCAGATACGGCCGGTCTTGGGATCGGTTGCGTAGAACCGAACACCGTCATGGCCGGGCTTGTCCCGGCCACCCACGTGAGCGCCGCCTCCCAGAAAGGAAGACGTGGATGCCCGGGACGAGCCCGGGCATGACGGAGCAACAGTGCGCGTTACGCTTTCGCCAATCCGCGCAGCACGAGCTGGTTGAGACGGCCGGCAAAGGCGGCCGGGTCCTCCGGCAGTTCGCCTTCGAGAATCTGCGCCTGCTCGAGCAGAAGCAGCGACAAATCCCTCGCCGCGTCCTTTTCGCGCGTGATCGCGGCGACCAACGGATGGCGCAGATTGACTTCGAGGATCGGTTTGGTCACCGCACCGCGGTTCTGCTGCGCGAGCAGTCGCTCCAGCATGCGGTCGCGGCCGCCGCCGACCAGGCACGAAGCGCTCGAGGTCAATCGCTGCGAGGCGCGGACGTCGGCGACGCGCTCGCCGAGCGCTTCCTTGATCGCGGCGATCGTCGTGGCTTCATCCGCGGCCGGCTCGTCCTTCTTCTCGTCCGCCTTGTCGTCGACGAACGGGATCAGGCTGAAATCGACGTCGCCCTGGCTCAGCGACTTCAGCGGCTTGCCGCCGAAATCGATCGGCGCCGAGGTCCAGAACGCATCCACGGGATCGGTGAGCAGGAGCACCTCGACGCCGCGTGCTTGCGCGGCCTCCAGCTTCGGGTTCGACTTCAACCGCTCGATGCTCTCGCCCGTGAGGTAGTAGATGTCGGTCTGGTTCGGCCTGATAGCCTCAACATATTGCTTGAGCGAACGGTTCTCGCCCGCGGTGGTCGTGAAGCGCGCCAGGCCGAGCAGCTTCTCGCGCCGCTCATAATCCTCCCACAGGCCCTCCTTGAGGACCGGGCCGAACGCGTCCCAGATCTTGGCGAACGCGCCCTGCTCCTTATCCGCCAATCGCTCGAGTTCGCCGATGACGCGGCCGGTCACGGCATTGCGGATTTGCGCGAGCTGCGGGTTGTTCTGCAGCATCTCGCGGGAAATGTTGAGCGGCAGATCCTCGCTGTCGATCACGCCGCGAATGAAGCGCAGATACGCGGGCAGAAGATCGGCATCGTCGGCGATGAAGACGCGGCGGACATAGAGCTTCACCCTGTCCTTGCGCGCCGGCTCGAACAGGTCGAACGGCTTTGTCGACGGCGCAAACAGCAGCACGGCATAGGACTGCCGGCCCTCGGCACGATAATGCAGCGTCATCGCCGGCTCGTCGAAGGCGCCGGCGATCGATTTGTAGGCTTCCTTGTAATCCTCCGCCGACAGCTCCGATTTCGACCGCTGCCACAGCGCGCTCGCGGAATTGATCTGGCTTGGCTCGCCCTCCTCCGCCACCAGCTCGATCGGGAACTGGATGTTATCAGAATAGGCGCGGACGATGCGCTCGATCTCATAGGTCTCGAGATATTTCGCGGCGTCCTTCTTCAAATGCAGCACGATCTCGGTGCCGCGGGTGACGCGCTTGGCATCCTCCTCGCTGGCGGGCGCGATCTCGAAGCCGCTGCCGCCCGACGAGGTCCAGGTCCAGACCTCACCGCTCCCGGCGCGGCGGCTGATCACGACGATCCTGTCGGCGACCATGAAGGCGGCATAGAAGCCGACGCCGAACTGGCCGATCAAATTGCCGCCGTCCTTGGCCTCGGTGAGCCGCGCCAGGAACGACTTGGTGCCGGAGCGCGCGATGGTGCCGAGATTGTCGATCAGCTCCTGCCGGTCCATGCCGATGCCGCTGTCGATCACGGACAAGGTATCGGCCTTCTTGTCCGGCCTGATCCAGATTTTCGGCGGCGCACCATCGGCGATCAGGTCCGGCGCGGCAATCGCCTCATAACGCAGCTTGTCGCAGGCATCGGAGGCGTTGGAGATCAATTCGCGCAGGAAGATATCGGTTTCCGAATAGACCGAATGCACCATCAGGTGCAGGAGCTCGGCAACCTCGGCCTGGAACGGCTGGGATTCGGGGGAGGTCGTGGTGGCAGTCATTGCTGGGCTCAGGTGAAACCAATAGGGGGTAGGAAACTCCAGATATAGCGCAGCCATCTCCGCCCGCAAGATTTGCCGCGACGGCAGCGGGATGATCCGACCGCGGCATTGCGCTATGTCGTTGAACCTACTATAAATATGACCACTGTAGTCACACGAGGCAACATGCGCAAGATTCAGCTGAAAGACGCAAAGGCGAAATTGTCCGCCGTCGTCGATCAGGCCACGCGGGGCAAGCCGTCCGTCATTACCCGCCACGGGCGACCGGAGGCGGTCATCCTCGGCTTTGAGGATTGGGAACGGCTGTCGCGCGTACCCTCCTTCGGCCGTCTCTTGATGTCCGCGCCGATCGAAGCCGGTGACTTGCCCGAGCGTAACCAGGCGCCCTCCCGCGACGGCGGCCTGTGACGCGCTATCTGGTCGATACCAATATCATTTCGGCTGTGGCACCCACGTCGGCGGTGACGCCGCAGCAGCTTGTTGCCTGGATGGATTCTCATTCGCTTGCTTTGTTTCTGTCGGCCGTCACTGTGGCCGAGATCGCCGATGGCATCGCCAAGGCCAAGCGCGAGGGTGCCAAGCGGAAGGCCTCCAGGCTCTCGGATTGGTCGCGAACCGTGCTGCATCTCTATGGTGATCGGGTGCTCCCGTTTGATACGCCGACGGCAGAGATCGCTGGCCAGCTGACTGATCTTGCACGCAGCCGTGGGCATGCTCCAGGCTTTGCAGATGTCGCGATTGCCGCAACAGCTCATTGGCACAAACTGACGCTCCTAACCCGGAATGTTCGCCATTTTGTGCCTATGGACGTCACCGTCATCGATCCATTCCAGGAGCCGCCTCCAGCCAAATAGATCGCTATCAATTTCCCAGGCGAGAGCCCTCCCTTTCACGCCTCACCCAGTGATCGCCGCAAGATAGCGCGCGACCGACACATCGAACGCCGCCTTCGCATCGTGCTCAATGTTACGTCCCCACCAGGCGCCATAAATGCGACCGAACGCAAGTGGCGCGATCGCCTCAGCGATACGGCGCACGGCGACAGCATTCAGCGGCGTGTAGTTCGGATAGGAGTACATGAAGCTGACGTGACGGCGATCCATCGCCACCTGCGCGACATCGCCGGCCAGGAGCGCGCCGCTGCCGTCCGCCCCCGTGCGCCAATGCAGCACGGTGGCGCCGGTGAAATGCCCGCCGGCGCGGACCAGCCGAAGATCGTCCGATATCGCGAGTTCCTCCCCCCGCCACGGCACGATCGACGGATGCGGCCGCGTGATCCATTGCGCATCGTCCCCATGCAGATAGACCGGCGCGTTGCCGAACGCTTCGCTCCAGTCGGCCAGCGCCCCATAATAATGCGGATGCGATATCGCGATCGCCTTCAGTCCGCCGCGCGACCTGACGTAGTCGATCGCCTCGCGCGTCGCGAGCGGGATGCAGTCCCACATCACAAGAGCTTCGCCATCGGGGACCAGCAACGCACGCTGGCCGATCGCCAAGCGCGGCTCGACCGCGATGCCAACGAGCCCAAGATCGTCGCGCCAGACGACATGATGGCGTTTGGCCAGTTCCTCGCGGCTGAGCCAGACCTGTCCGTTCCAGTTCACGAACTGCCGCTCGTCCTCGCAGATCCGGCAAGACGGCGGCGGATTGGCGCTGTCGGAAAACTGCGCGCCGCATTGTTCGCAAGTCCAGGTTGGCATGAGGGTCACTCCATTTGGAGGCCCAAGATAGCATGCAATGCGGCGGTTCTATCTCGCCTATATCGGCTTCCGCTGCGTCTATCCGCCTGAACCCAAAGCATCGTGATGAGTGCTGCAAAATAAAAGCCCGCCAGAGGCGGGCTTTCACGATGGTCAATCAGAAACGATCAGTGCTTGGAGCCAAGACTGACGATGACGCCGGTCGGTTCAGGCTCGTGCGGCATCAAATTCGTCAGGGTGTCGTCGCTCCAATGGGCGAGGTTCACGATCTTGCCGATCTGTGTGTCCGTCTCCGTGGACTCGCTCGGCTCGAGTACGTTGAGCCCGTTGGTGTCAAGGAAGTAGGTGTGATCACCGAACAAGCGGTTTAACTGGGCGACCGCCGGATGATCGTCGGGAAGGCAGTGAGCATCGAATTGGCTCAAGGCCCGCTCGACCTGCGATGAGTTCAGTCTCATGTTCCTCGCTCCTCTGGATTGGAGGGTTGCACCGCGCAACGGCCTAAGCCGGACGCGGCCGCCTGCATTCGCGGGACAGCCATCCCGCCAACACGACGACGCACTGGAGCTTCACTTGTGCCGCCGCTGGATGATTTTCTTCGAATTGCCATCCTGTCGCCGGCTCTTCGCCAAATACGATCCGTTTCGACCGCGTTTCAACGAACGTGAAGTGCGGGACATTGGGTCCGAGCCCGCCTATTCAACCCCGCGCTCGCATTAAATTCGTGGGTTCCCCAAGGTTCATTCCTCGGGAACAGGATGCAACCTCGCCAATTCGTCGAGCGAAAGCGCGGCTTCGCGTTCCGTCAACGTAAAGCGCACGATCACATCCTGACGGGTGACCTGCCCCCAAAGTCCCTCCGTAGACCACTTTTGCGGCACGGGCCCACGCGGACCTTCGATCCAGACGAAGTACCACTGTGTCATGACAAGTGCCTCGCCTTAAGCGATGCGCAATTATAGCGCGTCCGCTGCAAGGATCGAACCCGGCCACCAAGCTCAAGCGGCCACCGGACTCACATGAACAAGCGCGCGAGGTAGCTCAGACCGACGACGAGCCCGATCAGCCCGATGGTGATGCAGATCACGATCAGCCCGGCTTGCTCAAACACACGGTCGCGCATGGGCGCAAAGCTCCTGCTCAATGCGAAACCCGCAACACAGTCAGCGCTCGCGTTCGGCGATCCGGCGTTTGAAATTCGATGGTCTGGCCGACTGATAGGCCGATCAGCGCGGCACCGACCGGAGTCAGCACCGAAATGCGCTTGCGCGAGATGTCGGCTTCGTGCGGATAGACCAGCACCACCTCCCTCGCCGCACCGGTGCTGTCGTCACGATAGTCGACCTGCGAGCCCATGCGGACGACGTTTCGCAAATCGGCATCGTCAGGCGCGATACTCGCTCGCTCCATCTCGCGCGCAAGGAAATAGGCCACGCGCGGAAAAAGCTCCATGCTTGAGTTGGCAAGTCCGCTCAGCCGCTGCTTCTCCTCCGTTGTCACCCGGATCGGCGGCAGATTGGGTTCGGTATTCTTACTCATTGTTGTCACCTTTGTTCAGGCAGCCGTTGGCCCTGGGTCGTCGTCGATCGCGCCATCTTTTTTCCGGACCACAGGCGCACGGAACAGCGGCACGACATTCGACTCGGCTTGCTTCACACTTTCGCGCGTGCGCTCGAGCCGGCGGTCATCGGATGCGGTGTGGACGGTCTCTGACGGAGGCGGCACGGCAAGTTCCTTCTGTTCAAAGTAAATCGGGCTCCTGCACGGAAGCCACGAACTCGAGATATCGATGAGAACAGAACCCGGACGGCTCGATCGGCCGTCCGGCTAAGTGCCTGCGTGCAGGCGGCCGGCGTGCAGACAGAAGCGCGCGATGCGCGGATCAATGTCGACAACGTATGTCATAATGCACTCAACATAGCCCCACATGGCACCGTCGCCATTGCGGCGAAAGCGCGCACCTCGCCCGACGACGCGCAATTGCTTGCCTTTGCGCGCGATCGAAACCTCTCAGGGGACCGCCGATCGCAGTATTGCTAGCGCCGCTCGCTGGGTCTTTCCGTTCGTGGTGTCTCTGCTGCCGCCTGCTGCGCCATTTCCGAGGCAATCGCCTGCGCCATCCGCAAATGACTCAGGACGGTTGGCAGAAGGTCTGACGCAAGATCCTTCAGTTCAGCGTTCTCCCCTGAACCGATCTCGTACTCCAGAAGCTGAGCAGTCTTCTGATGGTCGATGATTTGTCCTTCGATGTAGGCGCGATCGAATTGAGGACCGCTGAGCTGCTCCAACTTCGCACGCATGGCTTTGTGTTCTTCGTCGAGTTTGTCGGGCGCTGCAATCCCGTTCGCTTTTGCGAGTGCTGAAAGCCGATCATTGGCAGCACTGTGATCGCGAACCATGCGTTGTGCAAATTCCGTCACGGCGCGGCTCGCCCCTTGCTGCGCCGCGAATCTGCCAAGATCCACTTCGGCCAATCCTCCGGTTGCTGCGGCATTGATGAAGGCGCGATCCGCTTGATTGGCTTGGCGCGGCGCCGGCACACCCGGAGCAGATTGTCTCGTTCCCGGCGGCATGCCGCCGGGGTTACCCGGCGCGGGGCTCACGGGATTGGTCGACTGGCCGAAAGCCGCCGGAGAAAGAAATGCAATCGCGATCGCTAAGAGCGTTAGAAGACGCATCACTCAATCTCCTTTTGCGACTCGCTGGGATAACTGCCGGCACCCGACTGGCATCACAGCGTCAGCATGTACGCCACCAGCGAATCCTTCTCCTCCTGCGTCAGCTTCAAGCCGAGCACCAGATTGAAGAACTCGACGGTGTCGGCGAGCGTTAGCAAGCGCCCGTCGTGCATATAGGGCGGTGAGTCCTTGATGCCGCGCAGGGTGAAGGTCTTGATTGGTCCATCAGCCAATGCGACGAGACCATTGACGGTCTGACCGACATTGTAGAAGCGCTCGAGCTTCAGGTCGTGCATATTGTTGTCAAGGAATGACGTCTGCGGCACGTGGCACTGTGCGCATTGTCCCTTGCCCAGAAATACCCTTTCTCCCTCGAGTTCCTGCTGTGTCGCCTTGCTGGGATCGAGCCGGCTCAGTGGATCGAGCTTTGGCGCAGGCGGGAAATCGATGATGTTCTGCATCTGCGCCATCATCGGGACCTGATCGAATCGGTCGGGCAGGTGCACGCCTTTCCGCTGCGCGCTGACGTGATCGCCGTTGAAATAGGCCGTCCGCTGCTCGAACTGCGTGAAGTCCTCGATCGAGCGCAGCGACCGTTTCGAACCATGAATTTGCTGGTTGAACATGCCGCGAAGGCTGACCGTATCGAGGCGGAAGCGGGCCGCCTGAGGGCGCACGTCAGGCGTCTGGTGGAAGGCCGCGTTAGTGTGGAAATTCGCATGACAGTCGAGGCAGGTGACGCCAAGGCTTTGGTCTGCGCTCTTGCGATCTTCTGTCTGGTTGAACTCTTCCTGCGGGAACGGCGTCAGCAACAGGCGCATTCCCTCCATCTGCACGGGCGTGATGATGCCGATCATCAGTTGATAGTAGTTCTTTATCGTCAGGAGCTGGCCGTGTGAGACATCACCCAGTTCCGGATGGCTGGTCAGAAAGATCGGCGGCGGAAACTCCGGCGTGAATTGGTCGGGGAGATCGAAATCAACATCGAAGCGCCTGATGTTCCGCGATTCCTGCCGGTTGATTTCGTCGATTTGCTGGTTCGGGAAAACCTGGCCGCCGGTCGCCTGCTTGACATGCGGCAGCGGCATGAAAGCAGCCGGCAATAGTCCACGCTGCCTTATCTCGTCCGGACTCATCGCCGACAGACTGTCCCAGGTTACTCCTGCCGGCAGCCTGATGCGGACTCCGTCCTGCACGGGCTTTCGGCCGCCCGACATCATCACATTCGCGATCGGCCGGTTCGAGAGGTCGTAGCGCTGCTCCAACAGGGCCTGCTGGCGCTGCATGACCTGCGATTTCTGCGCCTCATCTAGCGCCTTCACCACATCAAGCGGCTGCGTCGGAAGCGGCCTGTAGGTCGCGTCTGGGGGCAGAGGATCGGCCAATGCAGCGACTGCAATCAAGCTCGCTACGGCCAGTGCGGCCGCAATTTTCGGGTATTTCGACATGAGCGACCTCCGGTTCGGAGCACGCACCAGAAGTGCCGATGCAGGACCTACGCAGATGCGGAGCGCAACGCGATCGAATCTGCTTCGTTCCTACATTCCCCGATGTTTGATCATTCCGGGAGCTCAAGCCACGGCGGTCAGGCGTGGCGTCTTGGTCAGGTTGTTGGGTCACTTGGCGTCAGTTGATGATCTGGCCGCTTCAACCGGCTGGCATTGCGCCAACACTGCACACGTTACCGTCGGTGCTGCTTGACAATCGAAAACAGCTCAGACTATGTAATGTTATAACATTACATATGGATGCCCCAATGCCCTCTGCCGGGCGAAAATTCCTCGAGTTGCAAAGGCTGTTCGATCTCCATGCAAAAACTGCCCGTCACCGTCTTGTCCGGCTTCCTCGGGGCTGGAAAGACAACTTTGCTGAACCACGTGCTCAACAACCGGCACGGCCTGAAGGTGGCCGTGATTGTGAACGACATGAGCGAGGTGAACATCGATGCGGACCTCGTCCGCGATGGCGGTGCGAATCTTTCCCGGACGAACGAGAAACTGGTTGAGATGACCAACGGGTGCATCTGCTGCACCCTGCGCGACGACCTGCTGAGGGAAGTGCGCGCGCTGGCTGAAGGCGGAAAGTTCGATTACCTGCTGATCGAATCGACCGGCATCTCCGAACCGCTGCCGATTGCGGCCACATTTGATTTCCGGACCGAGCACGGCGAGAGCCTGTCCGATGTCGCGCGGCTCGACACGATGGTCACGGTCGTCGATGCCGTGAACCTGTTGAGGGACTATTCCTCCACCGATTTCCTTAGCGAGCGCGGCGAGGCCCTCGACAACGACCGGCGCACGCTGGTCGATTTGCTTGTCGAGCAGATCGAATTTGCCGATGTCGTCGTGCTGAACAAGGTGGATGACGCAACACCCGTGCAGCGCGATGCTGCACGCAAGATCATCCGGGCGCTCAATCCTGAAGCCGAGATCCTGGAAGCCAATCACAGCAAGGTCCCATTCGACCAGATCCTCGATACCGGCCGCTTCGATTTTCAGAAGGCGCAACAGCATCCGCTGTGGTTCAAGGAATTATACGGCTTTGCCGACCATGTGCCGGAGAGCGAAGAATACGGCATCAAGAGCTTCGTCTATCGTGCGCGGCGGCCGTTTGAGCCGACGAAATTTCATCACTTCCTTCATGACGCCTGGCCAGGCGTCATTCGCGCCAAGGGGCATTTCTGGATTGCCACGCGTCCGCAGTGGGTCGGTGAGATGAGCCAGGCCGGCGCCATCACCAAGACCGAGGCCTTGGGATTCTGGTGGGCGGCGATACCGCGCGAACGGTGGCCACGGGATCCCGAGTGGCAGCGAATATTGAAGAAGAGCTGGAACGATCTCTATGGAGATCGCCGGCAAGAACTCGTCTTCATCGGCACCGCTATGGATGAAGCCGCGATCCGTGCACGGCTCGACGCGTGCCTTGTGAAAGGAAAGCAGGGGATGGATACGCAGGCCTGGGCCGGCCTGCCCGATCCGTTTCCGGTGTGGAAACGCGCCAACGACGCGGCCTGACGCGCCAGAGCCCTTCATAGAGTTCAGGATGCGCCGGAACGCCGTTCGCGTGCCAATAGTTCGCGCTTGCGCTGGACGCCCCAGCGATAGCCGGAGATCGAGCCGTCCTTCTTGATGACGCGGTGACACGGCACGAGGACCGCGACCGGATTGCAGGCGATCGCCTCCGTCACTTCGCGCGCGTCGCGGGTACCCAGCTTGGCCGCCAGGGCGCCGTAGTTGGTCGTTTCGCCGACGGGAATTGCACGCAGCATCGACCAGACTTCGATTTCATACGGCGTCCCGCGCAAGTCGAGCGGAATCGCGGGATCGAAACCCGGCGCTTCGATCACGCGTTGCACCTTCTCCAGCACATCGGTCAACTCCTGCTCGCTTCCAATGAAGTCGGCCTCCGGGAAGCGGAGGCGCAATGCGTCCTCCACCCCGGAATGATTCGTGCTGAATTCGAGGGCGACGAGCCCCTTGCCGGACATCGCCACCATGAAATCGCCGAGGGAACTGTTCCCCCAGGCAAAGCGAATGATTCCGCGCATCTTGCGCTCCTGCGAATTTCTTTCTGGCGAGACGATAGAAGACAGCGATAGCGTTGGCCGATCCGGTCCTTGCTTTCAAATCGAAAAACGACAGCAACAAGATCGCGTCTGCGGCGCCGCTAGGTCGCGTCGTGAAAAATAATCCCGACGGTGTGCCGCATGCCGGAACGCACGCGACTCACGCCGTGACGAAGGCTCACGCGGTAATTGCCCTTCGATCCCTGCACCGGCCGGTTATGGACCGCGAAGGCCACTGCGTCGCCCTGCCGGAGCGGCACGACTTCGACGCGGCTTTGCATGCGCGGCCGCTGCTCGGTCAGAACGAACTCGCCACCTGCGAAGTCCGCGCCGGGTTGCGAGAGCAGAATCGCGACCTGGACCGGGAATGCGAGATCGCCGTAGAGATCCTGATGGAGGCAGTTGAAATCACCCGGGACGTATTGCAGCAGAAGCGGCGTCGCGCGCGTCTGGCCGGCGTCGTGGCATTGCTTGAGGAACGAGGCGTGGTCGCCTGGATAGCGCTCGCTTATTCCCATCCGGGCGTTCCATTCGTTGGCAACGCCTGCAAGGCGCGGGTAGAGCGCCGTTCGCAAGGAGCCGATGAGGTCGGGCAGCGGGTATTTGAAGTAGCGATACTCGCCCTTGCCGAAGCCGTGCCGCGCCATGTGGATATGACTTCGGAAATGGCTCTCGTCGGGATAGAGGCTTGCGATGGTGCGGCATTCCTCAGGTGAAAGCAGCTTGGGCAAGACGGCGCAGCCGTAATTGTCGAGCTCACCTGCGAGCACCTGCCAGTCGTAAGCGGCCACCCGTGCCTCTGCGGACGCAACCGCGGGGGCACGGGTGATGGTGGACGAACGGACTGTCATGAGATCGTTCCTTATCAGTATCTGCGCTTATGATCGAAAATGCTCCGTCAGCTCACGCGATGCGGATGATTGTCGTCTTCGCGAGAAGATAGGTCTCGCCGGTGCGAAAGCGGAGCCGGATATCTCCGTTCTCGAGCATCTGCCACTCTGCATGGCCGTCGGCGACGAGCCGGCGGAAATAGGCCATCACGCGCCCTTTTGCCGGATCGGCGTGAACGAGACCTGCGGTCGCATCGGGCATTGTCCTGGTGCGGCGGCGATTCTTGCGCTTTATTCTTGCGTCCAATGCACTCCGAGGAAACATCGTCTGAAGCGTTCCTTGCCAGTCGATCGGTGCCGGCGATCACCAGCGACTTCAACAGGCATGCATCGATCACCTGAATGACCGAGTAAAAATGCACGGGAATGCGACCAGGGCACTCCGAATATTGCTTTCAAACTCGCGATGTTCTTGTACCGTGCGTGCATTCCCGATCGAGCAGCGCGCGCTTGCGTTCGATGCCCCAGGCGTAGCCGGAGAGCGAGCCATCTTTCCGAACGACGCGATGGCAGGGAATGGCGATGGCAAGCTTGTTCGCCGCGCAAGCGCCGGCCACCGCGCGCACCGCCTTGGGGGAGCCGATACGCTGTGCGATTTCGGCATAGGACACCGCTTCGCCGACTGGGATCTCCTGCAGAGCCCGCCACACCCGCTGCTGGAAGGCGGTGCCGCGGACGTCGACGGGAAGGTTCAAGCCGATCGCCGGCGCTTCGACAAAGCCGACGACCCGGGCAACCAGCGCTTCATAGTCGTGATCACCGCCAATGAGATGCGCTTTCGGAAAACGATCCTGGAGATTGCGGACGAGTTCGTCCGGATCGTCGCCCAGGAGGATCGCAGCCACGCCCTTCGTGCTCGAGGCAACGAGGATCGCGCCGAGAGATGTCTGCCCGACAGCGAACTTGATCTCCTCGTTGGTGCCCCCGGCGCGATACTGCGACGGCGTCATGCCGAGCATGTCCGTCGACTTCTCGTAGAAGCGCCCGCTCGAATTGAAGCCAGCGTCGTAGATCGCCTCGGTGACGGAGTTGCCCGAGGCCAATCCCCGGCGAACCTTCCCGGCACGATGGCCGGCGGCGTATTCCTTCGGCGTCAGCCCGGTCGTGGCCTTGAACACGCGATGGAAATAGCTCGGACTCCGGCCGATCGCCGCGGCCAATTGCTCCAGCGAAGGTTCTTCCTCGCTTTCCTCGATGATCCGGCACACCTTCGCCACCAGGGCCGCGTTCTCGGCTTCGGTCGAAAGGCCTTCCGGATTGCAACGCTGGCAAGGCCGGAAACCTGTCGCCCTGGCGCTTTCCAGACTGTCGTGGAGCTGCACGTTCCTCGGGTTGGGAACGCGCGAAGGGCAGGACGGCCGGCAATAGACGCCTGTCGTTGCGACCGAGTACCAGAGATGGCCGTCGGCCGTCTTGTCACGCGCGACAATGCGTGCCCATCGCGGATCATCCCCCACCGACGTGGGCGTTGACTTCGGGGTCCTGGCGGGCGTCGCAGTCATCTTCTTTCTCATATGGTGTTGGATCGATGATGCCGCCAATTCCCCGCCGACGCACTCCGATCCTTGCTTTCGAATTCGATTGCTCATGCCGGCAACGGGATCAGGGGGAACACAGGCTTGACGAGTTCCGGGGATGGCCTGAAGCAATAAGGCCCGCACGTGCGTGCGGACCTTATTTGATGGCCGGGCGTGGGCGGCCTAGGCAGCCTTGAGCAGTCCGAGCTGGGTGAGCGCGGTCACGCCGTCGTCGAGACCGATTTCCTCGACGATCTTGCCGTCGATCACCTTCAGCACCGTGGTGCCGGTGAAATGCATCTTGCGGCCCGTTGCGGCCGGCAGGCCGCCGACCAGGAAATCGTTGAAGGCCGGCCCCTTATGGGTGCCGCCACCTTCCCATTGGCCGACGACGTAATCGCCTTCGGCGATCAGGTCCGCAGTGCCCCAGAAATTGAGATCGGGGAATGCAGCACGGAAATCGGTCATGAACGCCTTGATATCGGCGCGGCCGCGGCGAGGCTCATGCAGCGAATATTTGAGCAGCATGTCGGGCGCGGCGATCTCGTCGATAACAGCAAGATTGACGTCCTTGCCCCAGAACTCCGTGAACCAGCGGCCGACAACGGCCTTGTTATCCTCTTCCTTGCTCATTGGAATGGCTCCTTGTGTCTCGTGACGATCACCGACGTCGGGTGGTGATCTAAACGAGGCTTACGCTTGACCAAAGGAAGCCGAACTCCGGTTCTTGCGCTGAAATCGAAACGGCGGAGCCGCCGGCGCGATGCGGGCGGAGATCACGGCCGGCATAGATCAGCCGTTCCGCCTTCGCAGTCCGGCAAGCTGGGATGGAAGAAGACCGTAGGTCTTGCGATATATCTCAGCAAAGCGCCCCATATGCGTGAAGCCCCATTTCAGGGCGACTTCGGAGACAGGCAGGATGTTGTCCGAAGATGTAAGCTCCAGATGTGCGGCTTCCAGCCTGATGCGACGCAAGTAGGCAACCGGCGTTGCACCGTAGTGCGCTTGGAAAGCGGTCTGCAACGTCCGTACGCTGATACCCGCTGCGGCTGCGGCGTCGCTCATGGTAAAGGGCCGATGAATGTTGGAATGCATGTAATCGACCGCCCGCCGAAGGTGGCGCATGGTTGATTCAGATGGCTCCCGCAATTTGCCTGATGTCAGTCTCTCAAGCACCAGCAGGAGCAAGGATTCGCTCAGCAGCGCCATTGCGATGGGGGAGCGCCCCTGAAGATCCTCATCAAGAACGGCGGACACGACCGCTTGCGCGGAGTGATAAAGTGATTGCGTCGTCGTCTCCGTCAGATGATGGAGCATCAGAGGCGTAAGATCTTGAACAGAGAGCTTTTCATCGAATGTGGAAAGCGCCCGCATCAATTCCGGGCGTTCGAACCGGAGCCCTCTCGTTGCATGAGCTCCCTTGGTCGAGATTCGGCTTGGCGCGTCTGTCAGATGTGTAAACAGAGATCCTGGAAGCGCTCGGCAGGCACCGTACCTGCCAATTGCAGCAACAGCGCCAATGACAGGCTGCGAGACATGCAAGGTCTCCGCTGACTCGTTGAGTGTTATTTCGTAGCCGTGGCTACCCTGCACTCGCCAGCAGGTCAGGCCGTTGACCGCAGCGAAGTTGGCTCGCCACGAAAATTGTCGCCCGGCCTTCTCCGGCTCCGCCGAAACGTCCGGCAGGAATATCGAGAGACAGTCAAGGTACTTATCGAAACCAACCCCACGCTTGTCTTGGGACGCAACACGCAAAAACGAACTCATAATTCCGAGCAGGCCATACCGTAATTGTTTCGCGATTAATCGAAATTCTCCGGTTAAGCAACGCGGTGCCACGAGGCGTCAATTTTAACGGTGGCTATCCAATTCGCGCGAGATATGGCCAAAAGGCGAATCGCCCGCGCGTCGGTAACACCTCATTCAGCAACGCTGCATACGCATGAGATACGTGGCAGATGACGTGAACAGCGCTCCTGCTTATGTCCGCCGACATCCCGGGAAATGTTGGCAACATCACGATCACAAGCGCGCGGATGCAGCTTGGACAGGGACGCGACTCTCTCTGTTCATCTCAAGCCGACAAGCCATCAAACGAACGATGGCGGCAGCAGGAGGAATGAGGTGGATGTTCGCAACATTGCAAGCTCCGTTGCCTCCCCGTCGCTCGCGCAGGTACCAGCGCACCAAAAGACAGCCGCGATAATTTACGAACAGGCGAGACCAGGAAAGTGAATCGCATGATCGAGGCCGCCACGACAGTCCGACAACTTCATATCGCCCTCATAACCGAGACGCCGGAACGGACAAGACCGCTGGCATCCATACTCAGTCAAACCTGCGACGTTCATTTGCTGCCGCCGGCGATTGACCCTCTTGTCATCGATGATTTCGCTTCTTGCGTCGTTCTTGACGTTGATCTTTCGTCAACGCAGGTGATCCGAGCGCTTCGTCCCACTCGTCAAGCAATCCTGGCACGTTCGCTGCCCAGCCTCCTCGTTATCGACAAGAGCATTGGAGAACTCGCGCTTGCCGAAAGCATACGTCGCGCAAGGACATTCGGCGTACGCAACTACATCCATCATCCATTCGATGCCGATGAAGTGCTGCGGATATTTGCTCCAATGCATGACGCGCGCGCCAAGTCAGAAGCATCATCGCGCAACAAAATCGTATTGCGGGGCGTTTTCGCTGCTCATCGCGCGCTGGCGCAGACAATCGAGGCGCCGCACAACGAGAGCTCATTTCCATTCGAAACTCTCGAAGCCAACACCCCGCTGATCCTGGAGGCGCTCGACGTCTGGGGAATTGGTCCCTGGATGGAAACGGTGCGGAGGCATCATGGCGGCACCTACAGGCACAGCCTGCTCGTGACCGGTTTCGCCGTTGCGTTCGCACAGAAGCTGAAGATGCGTCCCAAAGACCAACAACGCATCGCGCACGCCGCGCTGCTGCACGACGTCGGAAAATCGTTCATTCCAATTGATATTCTCGACAAGCCGGGAAAATTGACCGACCATGAGATGGAGCAGATAAGACAACATCCCCGGTACGGATATGACCTGCTCACGCAACACGGCGGCTTTCCGGCTGAGATCCTCGATTGCGTGCTTCATCACCACGAGTTGCTCGATGGATCGGGTTATCCGGACCGGCTTCGCACCGGGCAGATTGCAGATCTCGTACGCGTTATCACAATTGCCGATATTTTTTCCGCACTGGTCGAAGATCGACCTTACCGCCAATCGCTGCCGCCAATGAACGCCTTCAGGATAATGCAGGATATGGGAAACAAGCTCGACGGCGATCTACTCAACGCGTTCCGCCCTGTCGTCGAGGATGCGGCGTGAGGTACGGATCCCCCGGGCTCTCATCGAAGAACATCTTCGGCGAGCGCACGTGACGGATGACGTGTGTCGCCACGCCGGTTTTGTGGGCGCACGTACATGATGACGGCTTCCGGGAGCTCTGCTTTCACCTTCAGCGCGGCGACGAGCGCGTCTTCTCCATCCAGGACGACATGGTCTGTTTTCCCCCTTAGCTTAAACCCGACGGTAAACTGCATCCCGAAATCTCCACTCGTGTGCCGCTACGCTGTCCTTGGCCATTGCCGTTCTCCTTCGCTGCGAAGCGATGGGAGCTACGCCATTGGCGTGAAAAATATGACCCGGAGCAGATGCGTGTAGTCGGACTCGAACACCATGATCGCCACGAATACCAGCACCAGCCCCGGCGGTAGCAGGATGGCATAGACCAAGGCCAACCGTTCCCAGGCCATGTGCATGAAGACGGCGACGATCAGACCGGCCTTCAAAACCATGAACAGCAGGATCAGCGACCATCTGAGATGGCCGTGGAGGCCGAAATAGTCGACGAGAAAGGAGCAGGTGCTAAGGACGAACAGCCATCCCCAGACCACGAGATAGAGCTTGATCGGGTGCTGCTGGCCCTTTGCTTGGGCGGCTCCCGGCGCATGGGCCTCATGGGCGTGAACGTGCAGCGAAGGTTGTTGGCCTTCCACATGTATCGCGGCTTCTGTCATGCGCCAACCTCACCAAAGATAGAAAAGGGCAAAGATGAACACCCACACAAGATCGACGAAGTGCCAGTACAGGCCGGTGATTTCGACGATCTCGTAGTACCCTTTGCGGCTTGTGAAAAAGCCGCGCCTTTCGACATCGAAGTCTCCCCGCAAGACCTTTCGTGCGATGGCGATCAGGAAAATCACACCGATGGTCACGTGGGTGCCGTGGAAGCCGGTGATCATGAAGAAGCTGGCGCCGAACTGCGCCGCGCCCCACGGGTTGCTCCAGGGCCGGACGCCCTCCATGATCAGCTTGGTCCACTCGAAGGCTTGCATTCCGACGAACGTGGCGCCGAATGCAGCGGTGACCAGCATCAAGGCTGCGGTTCTGACGCGATCGCGGCGGTAGCCGAAATTGACCGCCATCGCCATCGTGCCGCTGCTGCTGATCAGGATGAAGGTCATGATCGCGATCAGGATGAGCGGGATGTGCTGACCGCCGATATTGAGGGCAAAGACTTCGCTGGGGTTGGGCCACGGCACTGTCGTGGACATTCGCGCCGTCATGTACGACAGCAGGAAGCAACTGAAGATGAAGGTGTCGCTCAGGAGGAAGATCCACATCATGGCCTTCCCCCAGGAGACGTTCTTGAATGCGCGCTGATCGGAGGACCAATCGGCAACGATCCCTCGCCACCCCGCCAGCCGCGCGGGCGATGCTCCGATGTTTGTCAGCGCAGTCTCTGCCATCGATCCCTGCCCTCCCTAACTGAGCAACTGGCGACAGATGTCGACGAAATTATCTGTCCAGCCCGTCAGCAGACCGAGCAAGACCAGCCAGACCAGCAGCAAGAAATGCCAATAGATAGCGCAGAGCTCCACGCTCGCGCGCACCTTTGCGACCTCAGCGCCACGCCACACTTTGGCGATCGTTCTGCCGAGCGCCACGAGACCGCCCATCAGATGCAGCCCATGCACCGCGGTGATCAGATAGAAAAAAGAATTCGCTGGGTTGGACGCGACGAAATACCCGGCGGCATTCAACTGTCGCCACGCCAGAAGCTGCCCAACCAGGAATGTAACGGCGCATGCTCCGCCAGTGCAGAGGCCGACGCTGACACTGTCCATGTCGCCGCGGCGCGCGGCCATGTACGCCCATTGCAGCGCGACGCTGCTCAACACCAGCACGCCCGTGTTGAACCACAGCAGCGCCGGCACCGGCAGCGTCCGCCAGTCCACCATGTTCATGCGCATGGAGTAAGCGCTGATGAACAGCGCGAACAGCGAGCCGACGACCGCGAGAAACACCCCCAATCCGATCTTCGCCGCCTGCGACGACGATCCGCTCTCCTCGCGAAGATCGAAGATCACTCCTTCCTCCAGCCAGGGTTTTGCTGTCAGCCGTTGCTGCGAGAGCCACCATCCCGCAATTGCCGCTATTCCAGCCATGAACAGGATAATGGCGCTCACGGATGGGCCCCCTGCGGCGATAGTTTGGCTGGCGGTTCATTTTGCGGCACGAAGTCCCTGGCGGCGCCAGGTACGCTGTAGTCGTAGGCCCAGCGATAGACGATCGGGAGCTCCTTGCCCCAGTTGCCGTGCCCCGGCGGGGTCTCTGGTGTCTGCCATTCCAGCGACGCGGCTCCCCAGGGATTGCCGCCCGCCTCTTTCCCTTTGAACAGGCTCCAGATCAGATTGAATATGAAGACAAGCTGGGCAAAGCCGACAATCAGGGCCGCCACGCTCATGAACGCATTGAGGTCATGGGCAGAGGCCGGGATGAAGGCGGTTTCGCCGATATCGTGATAGCGGCGCGGCACGCCCAAGAGGCCGAGGTAGTGCATCGGGAAGAAAACCGCGTAAGCCCCGAGGAACGTGACCCAGAAGTGGAATCGTCCGAGCGCCTCATTGAGCATTCGTCCCGTGACTTTCGGATACCAATGATAGATCCCGCCGAACACGGCCATGATCGGTGCAATGCCCATCACCATGTGGAAGTGGGCGACAACAAACATCGTGTCCGACAGCGGAACGTCCACGACCACGTTGCCGAGAAACAGGCCGGTCAGCCCGCCATTTACGAACGTGATGATGAACGCCAGCGCGAACAGCATCGGGATGGTGAGATGAATATCGCCGCGCCAGAGGGTCAGCACCCAGTTGTAAACCTTGATCGCGGTCGGGATGGCGATGATGAGCGTCGTGGTGGCGAAGAAGAACCCGAAATACGGATTCATGCCGCTCACATACATGTGGTGCGCCCATACGACGAAGCTGAGAGCGCCGATTGCCACGATAGCCCACACCATCATGCGATAGCCGAAGATGTTCTTCCGCGCGTGGGTGCTGATCAGATCGGAAATAATGCCGAAGGCCGGCAAGGCGACGATATAGACTTCGGGATGGCCGAAGAACCAGAACAGGTGCTGGAACAGGATTGGGCTGCCGCCGCCATATTTCGTCAGCTCGCCCATCTCGACGAGGGTCGGCATGAAGAAGCTGGTGCCGAGGAGCCGGTCAAGCAGCAGCATCACCGAGGCGACGAACAGCGCCGGGAAGGCCAGCAGCGCCATGACGGTGGCGGTGAATATGCCCCACACCGTCAAGGGCATCCGCATCAACGTCATGCCGCGCGTGCGCGCTTGCAGCACCGTCACCACATAGTTGAGGCCGCCCATGGTGAAGCCGATAATGAACAGGATCAGGGAGGCCAGCATGAGAATGATGCCCCAGTCCTGCCCGGGAGTGCCGGAGAGAATCGCCTGCGGTGGATAGAGCGTCCAGCCGGCGCCCGTGGGCCCGCCAGGCACGAAGAAGGTCGAGACCAGCACCAGAACCGCGAGCAGATAGACCCAATAGCTCAGCATGTTCACATAGGGGAAAACCATGTCCCGGGCACCGACCATGAGCGGGATGAGGTAGTTGCCGAAGCCCCCAAGGAACAACGCGGTGAGCAGGTAGATCACCATGATCATGCCGTGCATGGTGATGAACTGGAGATATTGGTTGGCATCGATGAAGGAGAACGTGCCGGGAAATCCCAGTTGCAGTCGCATCAGCCACGACAGCACGAGCGCGACCATTCCGATCGCCATCGCCGTGATCGAATACTGGACGGCGATGACCTTGGCATCCTGCGAAAAAACGTACCTCGTCCACCAGCTCTTCGGATGATAGAGTTCGACCTCAGTAACCTCAGCGGGCGGAACGCCTGCGATTGTGTCATACGGGACATCGACCATCGGAATTCCCTCCTTGGCCTTCCGTTCAGCGAGGAGTTCGCCTTACGATGGATGGCGCCTCCTCGGCGGTATGCTCATTCGCTGCCTGTCTTGTACGCCGCCTTCGCGACGTTGCGCTGGCCCGACAGCTCAGCGAATGTCCGCTGTTTCTCCAGCCACGCGTGATATTCTTTCTCTTCCTCGACGACGACCTTGCTGCGCATTTGCGCGTGCGCGGCGCCGCAGAGCTCTGCACAGAGGACCTCGAACGTTCCGGTGCGCGTGGGCATGAACCAGTAATAGGTCACCGAGCCTGGTATCATGTCCATCTTGGCCCGGAACTCGGGCACATAGAAATCATGCAGGACGTCAATTGAGCGGAGCAGCACCTTCACAGGCTTGCCGATCGCCAGGTGCAGATCGTCGTTTTGAACAACGATGTCGTCTTTTCCGTTCGGATCGTCGGGATTCAAGCCCATGGGATTGTCGGCACTGATAAGGCGGGCGTCGGTGGTCCCCAGCCGGCCGTCTTTTCCAGGAAGCCGGTAGCTCCATTGCCACTGCTGTCCCATGACCTCGACTTCGGTCGCACCGGCCGGGACGGTCACGAACTGGTGCCAGACGACCAGTCCCGGTGCCAACATCGCCGCGACGCCGATTGCTGTCCCGACGCTGAGCCACCATTCGAGCCGCTTGTTTTCAGGATTGTAGTCCGCCCGCCTTCCCTCCTTGTGGCGGAAGCGGAAGACGCAGTAGGCCATGAACGCGACGACCGCGACGAAGACCGCGCCGGTGATCCAGAATGTCAGGGTGATGGTGTCGTCGATGTAGCCCCAATTCGAGGCAAGCGGCGTCCACCACCACGGGCTGAAGAGGTGGAACACCACGGAGGCGATTGCGACCAAAAGCAGAATAATTGCTACAGCCATCCCTCATGCATCCTTGCCGCTAAAAGGCTGCGGATACGAACCGGAGGGCGGAGCTCACGTCTGTCGCGATGGCGGACTTTACATCCGCTGTCGTCGTGCCTCTTGCCTCGCCCATTCCACTGGTCGCGACGCGGATTGCACGCCACGACCGCAAGTCTCATCGGAGCTGGGGGCGTTGGATGAAGGATGGTACGCGTCGAGCCGGGCGTCAATAGTGGAGTATGCCGCGCCCCGCGTCAGCGGCGTCGCGCAAACCGTCAATTGTCGGACGGCAACCGTCGCCTGATAATGCGACGCAACAAGAGAGATTGTGCAACCGCACAATTCACCCAACCGTGAGCGCCATCTTGCTCTCATCTCTTTAAGCTCCTACACCATTGCGACAGGTGTCGCCCGGCAAAGCTCCTTCTCGCTGAATCTGGCTCGCCGGGCTCGATCGCGATTTCCGCGCATGAGGCGAATGTGCGCGAGTTGAAGGCCGCGCCGTTCCCCCTTGCGATCACGAGCAAGGAGACCGGAGCCATGGCCACTCAGTATTTTGCAAGACCTCACCTGCAATTCTTCGGCGTCTCCACCGCCTATGCCGTTCGCAGGATCAGCCTTTCGGACTTGCGCGACGCGCTGCGCCTGGGCTGGGAAGACTTCCAAGCGATACCAACTCACGCTGTCGTCCTGTGCGGAATTTATCCTGTTCTCGGTCTTGTGCTGTTCAGGCTGGTCCTTGGCTATTCGGTGCTGCCGCTGCTGTTTCCACTGGCGGCCGGTTTTGCGTTGATCGGCCCTTTTGCCGCGCTCGGCCTCTACGAACTCAGCCGCCGCCGCGAACGCGGCGAGGAACCCGCGGCATGGCATGCGATGCACGTGCTGAGCGCACCGTCCTTCGGCGCCATTCTCGGCCTCGGCGTGCTCCTGCTCGTTTTGTTCGGGGTCTGGATCGCCACCGCGGACGCTATCTACGTTGCCACGTTCGGCCATGCCGCGGCCGCGAGCATCCCTGATTTCGCAACGCGCGTGCTGACGACGCCGGAAGGCTGGTCGCTCATCATCATTGGCTGCGGCGTCGGCTTCCTGTTCGCCGTCGTGTCCCTGTGCGTCAGCGTCGTATCGTTTCCGTTGATGCTGGACAGACATGCCACCGCGATAGACGCCATCCGGACGTCGCTGCGGGCCGTGAAAGAGAACCCATTTGTGATGGCCGCATGGGGGCTGATCGTGGCGGCGCTGCTGGTGATCGGTTCGCTGCCGTTCTTCGTCGGCCTCGCTGTCGTGCTGCCGGTGCTCGGTCATGCCACCTGGCATCTTTATCGGAAGGTGGTCGAGCCCGACCCGAATCCCCCCCAGGAGGAGCCTCGCACGCCGATAGGTCATCGCTACGCAGCAGATTTCCCGGCGTCGCTGTTCCCGTGGAGCCACGAACGCTAGCCGGAGCGCCCTTGAACCTGCCAGCCCGGCCGTTGGCGCCATTCAGGTCATCAAAAGAAATCCCCAGCGATCGGGTAAGATCGCTGGGGCTTGCTATCAACTTTGGTTGCGGGGACCTGCAACCATCTCAAATTATTAGTTGAGGCAACGGCTAGAGGGGCTGATCGGTCGGACGGAAGGGATAGAGCGAAACTCGAAGTGGCGGAGAGACGGTCAGTCAATCCCCGTTGAAAGACAAAGCCCTCTACGTCCGCTTTGTCCCGATAGCGACCAAGTTCGTGGGGCAACGCAGGATATCGCGATGGGCCAGAAGCTGACATGGATCTTCCCCAGGGCGGCAATTCATTGTTCATGTCTGCTGCATGCGCGAGCAAGTCGTCTCGAAAGGCGCGACTTCCAAGTCGCATGGTTTTGCGACTTGATGGTGTGTCGAGGAAAGATCCCGGCGCCAAATCCTGTTGCTCACTTGCCGCCAGTGACATCGAGGAACGTGCCAGTGATGAACGAGGCCTCGGCGCCGGCTAACCACAGGATCGCGCGCGCCACCTCTTCAGGCTGCCCGCCTCGTCCCATCGGGATCGAGTCCTTAACGCGATCTACCCGCCCCGGCTCTCCGCCGCTCGCATGCATTTCGGTGTAGATGTGTCCGGGGCGAATGCAGTTGACGCGAATTCCGTCGCGCGCGACCTCTTTGGCGAAACCGGTCGTGAATGTCTCCAGCGCACCCTTCGATGCGGCGTAGTCGACATATTCGCCCGGACTGCCGAGCCGGGCCGACGCGGACGAGACGTTGATCACGGAGCCGCCCCGCCCGTTGTACCGATAGGACATCCGCCTGGCGGCCTGCTGGGCGCAGAGAATGGGACCAATCGCGTTGACGGCGAAGATCCGCTGCATCCGCTCGAAACCAAGGTCCTCAAGCCGGGACTGCCGCGCAAGGACAGCAGCGTTGTTCACCAGGACATCGATCCGGCCGAACTCCCGGTCGATCGCCGCGAAGAGCTGCGCCACCTGCTCCGGATCCGCACTATCCGCGCGCACGGGCAACGCCCGCCGCCCCGCGGCTTCCACATCAGCCGCCACTGCAAGGGCGGCAGCTTCGTTGGAGACGAAGCTGATCGCGACGTCGTAGCCCTGCGCGGCAGCAAGCCGCGCAGTTGCCGCGCCGACGCCACGACTTCCACCCGTTATCAGAATGAGCGGCGCCTGCGAGGTGGTATCCATTGAGCGAACCTCCATGTAGTGATGGGATGATGATCCAGGACTGTGACCGGCCGATAGGCACGGCGCGGCGACATTGGTCGTTCCGCCGCCCGTCCGGGATCGGCATCAAACGAACTTCTCGCGCGGTCCTGCGGCGGAGCTGCGCAGGTGGGGCCGCAGGGCCAGCACGAGTGGGACGACCAGGGCGGCAGTCGCCGCCGAGGCCAGCACGCCGATCATCCGACTGCTGTGATCGGCAATCGCGCCGTAGAGGATCGGCGCGAGACCTCCTGCGCCGATGACGCTCGTATAGAAGACCGCGAAAGCCCGCCCCGTATCGCCGTCGGAAAGCTCCGGCACGGTGCCATAGAGCACCGACGAGGTGCCGTTCAGCACGATGCCGAGCAACGGCAGCAGGATGAGCGTTGACGCCAGTGGCGTGAATAGCGTCGCCACGATGAGCAAGGCTGTTACGGCCTCGCTCACCATGACGCTACCGACAACGCCCAGCCGCTCGCCGAGCCAGCCGAATGTCGCCTTGCCGAAGGCGCCACCGATGAACAGCAGGGCAAGCGCGACTCCAACGGCCGGCAAGCCCCCGCCCTGTCCATGGATGAGGAAGGGCAGAAACAGCAGATATCCCATGCGGGTCGCCGTATCGAGCGCGCCGATCGTCGTGAGGATGCCAAAGCCGCGGCGGCCGCGGCCGGACGTCGCCTCTCCCGTAACATTCCTCGTCACGGAGGCCGCCGGTGCCAGCGACACCAGCGCGACCACCAGGACGGCTCCAAGCATCGCCATCAAGCCCAGCACCGATTGCCAGGCGAAGGTCGGCAGCAGCACCGCGATGAGCGCCGGCAACGCGGCTTTTCCGAGATCGCCCGAAAAGTTGTAGATGCCGAGCGGACGTCGCGCCGCCGTGCCATAACTGTCGGTGACGAGCATCGAACCACGTGGGTGCTGGATGCTCGATCCGATGCCGGCTACGACGAGGCCGACGCAAAGACCCGCGAAGCCGAACGGCAGCGCCATGATCAGCAAGCCCCCCGCCGCAGCGACGGTGGACAGGACTAGCGCCGCGCGCGGCGACAAGCCGCGAAGAACGCGGTCGGCCGGGATCTGCATGCCCCCCATCGTCCCGAAATACAGTGCGCGCACGACGGCGAGCGCCGCATAGGACAGGCCGAACTGCGCCTGCCAGACCGGCAGGAAGGCATAGAGACCGTCGGTATAGCCGTCATGAAGCGCGTGGGTGAGGGACGCGGCCAGCAGGCTGCGCGATTTCGCCGGGGCCGATGAACTTGATGCGGTTTCGCGCGGACGGCTGGCAGCCGCCATCGCTGCGTCGTTCATGTCGATTCCTCCGCTTCCGGGGGGTTAAGGAGAGCTCTTGCGATGATAGAAAATCTACATTGCGATCTGTTTCGGGCCCGCCGGCGCGCTGTTGCTCGCGATGATTCCACTCTGAACTATTGAAGCAACCGTCACAAATCAGTAATAATCGAGCTATGAGTTAGGATTTCTATCCAATGAGTATTCCCGTCCAGCGCAGGACTTTGCCACCGCTCAACGCCGTCCGCGCTTTCGAGTCGGCAGCTCGTCTTGGCAGCTTCAAGGAAGCGGCGATCGAATTGGGCGTGACACATGGCGCAATCAGTCAGCAGGTGCGCCTCCTTGAGGATCGGCTGGGAGCGCCCGCGCTGTTCTGGCGATCAACGCGGCGGGTCACGCTCACTCCAGCCGGCACAGCGCTGCTCGAGGAGATCGGCCCGGCGCTCGATCGCATTTCGTCCGCTGTCCGGCGCCATCACGCGACACGCGGCGAAGTGCCAGCCGCCGTGCTGCGCGTCAACGCGCTGGCGACGTTCAGCATGCGCTGGCTTCTTCCCCGGTTGAGCCGTTTTCGCGACGAGCGACCCGACATCGAGGTCCGCCTCACCACGTCAAACGACCCGATCGACGCGCTTGCCGAGACGTTCGACGTGGTCATCCGCGGCGGCCCGGATTCGTTTCATGGCTTTACGTCCCGGCTGTTTCTTTCGGAGCGCCGATTGCCGGTCTGCAGCCCCGCACTCGTAGCGAAGCTGCCGCTGGAGGACGTTTCCGATCTCGCGCAGCACACGTTGCTGAACGTCACGTCGATGCCGCGGCTATGGCACGATTGGCTGGTGCAAGCCGGACAGCCTCGCGTCACCCCGGCGGCGACGCTGACACTCGATCATTTCTTTCTGACCATTCAGGCGGCGATCGATGGTTTGGGCGTGGCGATGGGACCGACCGCCCTGATCGGCGACGACGTCGCGGCCGGCCGCCTGATCGCGCCGTTTCCCGATGTCAGCCTTCCGGCGAGGAGCTACTTCGCCTACTTGCCCACGGGCACCGAAAGTGGCTCACAGACAGCGGCGTTTTGCGATTGGCTGGAGCAAGAAGGGCAGCAATCCGGCGGAAACGCAACGGCCGCATGACGAACTGACCATGCCGCCTGGGCTCGCAAAACCCTCGAACGTTCCGCAGCGGCTATTGTTCAACGCTTTTATCGATCGTTGCTGCTAGTCTGGATTTCGGTTGTTGCAAATCCCGGACCCGAGCCGGACATGCTTCAACGTCGGTCAAGGGGCCCTTGCCAATGCAAATGTCAGCTTCCGGTCACGATGGGTCATTGAATGCCACGCTGAGCGGTGTCCGGCCTCTCCCCGTGAGCTGACGCGGCGATCTTCCATCCGGGTTTCGACTATAGGCCACAAGGCGACCTCGGAGGCAGCCGATTCGGGTGACCTACCGCTCTAGCTCTGTGCGAATTCGATCACGGTGCTGGATGTGCAGCACCTGACATGCATTAAAGTTCTCCAGAAGTATCTTAGCTTCCGCTAGATCGTGGCCGAGGCGGGCGAGGTTTACAATCCGTTGCTCTTGCTCAGCAATGTGTCGTTCTGCCTCGGCAACGTGCCGCTCGGCTTCCTCCAAGTGACGAAGCTGCATCGCGCGAACTTCTGATTGAAGAAGGTCTGACATAGCTCGCTCCCGTCCTGTGCAGGCGGGAGCGCAACCGTCTCTCAGCCACCAGCGCCCGTATCGCTCACTGCCAGTGATGTCCTGACTCTACCATCACCTGATCAGGCAGCGGGATGAATTCGTGGTGCTGTCGCCCGAGGAAAGTGTCGGGGCGGGGGCAAGTCTGGAGAACCCTGATGGGGGCTGAGACAGTTCGCTTGGCCTGTCGAATGACGCGGTCAAGTGCGGCGGCGTTCTCGCGATGGATCATCGGATAATGAGGGCCGTTCATGGTCGTCACCGGGACCAGATGTTGGGTTGATCCGGCAACGTTGACCCAATCGTCTCAAAAAACGAGAGCCTGCGCCCATTAACAATGTCAGAATCCGGTGACGGCCAATTGCCCAACTCCGGCAACCGGCCGAGGATGCTGCGTTCGGCCTTTACGCTGCTCGACGTGTCCGGTCCGGGACACAAGCGGCATTACGATGCCGCGTTCAGCGAAGTCCGGTCTACCGCGGCGAGCCGACGTAACAATCCCTAATGCAGTCTTCAGCTATGGCCACAAGCGGACATCGCTCACCCGGGCCCTCGCACCCGCGCCCTTTGATCGCTCAGCGGAACAACCTCCACCGTGGCACTTTCGGTCATGCGGTCGCGCTCGATCGTCAGCCGCACCTGCCGGCCGACCGGCGTCAGCCCGATCAGGTTGCGCATCTGCGTCGCGCTGCGGACGGGGACGGGAATGTCGTTGGCCTTGAGGATGATGTCGCCGCGGCGCAGCCCCGCGCGCTCCGCCGGAGAGCCGGGACTGACTTCCTTGATGCGGGCGCCCTGCGTCGCGCCCGTGGCCGGCGCTTCCATGTCCTCCAGCGCAATGCCGATGCGCCCGCGCTCGACTCGTCCGGTCGCCGCAAGCTGGTTCATTACCTCGCGCGCCATGTTGATCGGCACCGCAAAGCCAATGCCAACATTGCCGCCGCCCGGCGAGATAATCGCCGTATTGATGCCGACCAGCTGACCTCGCAAGTTGATCAACCCGCCTCCAGAATTGCCGGGATTGATTGCCGCATCGGTCTGGATGAAATCCTCATAGCCGTGCTTGCCGAGCCCGGTGCGCCCGAGCGCGCTGACGAGGCCCGAGGTGACGGTCTGGCCGAGGCCGAACGGATTGCCGACCGCGATCACGAAGTCACCGACCTGAAGCGCGTCGCTGTCGCCGAGTGCAATAGCCTTGAGCCCGGCAGGCTCCCTGATCTGCAGCAGTGCGATATCAGTGGGCGGATAGCGGCCCACAACCCGACCGGCGAACTTGCGGCCGTCCTTGGTCCTGATCTGCACTGCGGTGGCATTGGCGACGACATGGTTCGCCGTCAGCACATAACCGCGCTGGGCGTCGACGATCACGCCCGAACCGGTCGCGCTGACTTCCTTCTCCAGTTGCTTCGGGACGTTGAAGAACTCGCGGAACAGCGGATCCTGGTAAAGCGGATTGTCCTCGCGCACCCGCCCCTGTACCGAAATGTTGACGACCGCCGGCGTCACTTCCCGCACGAGCGGCGCAAGCGTCGGCACGCGGCCTGTATTGAGGTCCGGAATCTGGGCGGTGGCCGGCGCTGCCGACAGCGCCCACCACAACCCGGAGATGACGCCCAGCCATCCGAGCAAACGCAAAACTCGCATGAAATCTCCCCCAGAATCTGTCTTTCGGCCTCCAGCGGCCGCCGCGTCGGTTAGCTGGTTGAGCGAAAATGGCCGTTCAAGAGGCAGCCTGGCACTCGGTCGCCCGGAGTGACAAAAATTTATTTAGGGACCCTTGACGGACTTTTTTCCGCTTCCTAGGTCGTTTTCCGCCCGGGGCCGGTCCCGGACCCGGCTTTATGACATCGCTGACCTGACAAGGAGGATGTGCATGCATTTCCGTCCATTGCACGACCGCGTGCTCGTGCGCCGCATCGATGCCGAAGAGAAGACCGCCGGCGGCATCATCATTCCCGACACCGCGAAGGAAAAGCCGCAGGAGGGCGAGATCGTCGCCGCGGGGCCTGGCGCGAGGAATGAGCAGGGCCAGTTGACCCCGATCGACGTCAAGCCGGGAGACCGCGTGCTGTTCGGCAAGTGGTCCGGCACAGAGGTGAAGATCGACGGCCAGGACTACCTGATCATGAAGGAGAGCGATCTTCTGGGCGTGGTCGACAAGACCGGCTCGCTCAAGAAGGCCGCCTGAGCAAATTGCAAGAGCTGACAGTCATTAGGAGAAAGGAGCAGGCAAATGGCTGCCAAGGACGTGAAATTCTCCACGGAAGCCCGCGAGCGGATGCTGCGGGGCGTGGACACGCTGGCCAACGCCGTGAAGGTCACCCTCGGTCCCAAGGGACGCAACGTCGTGATCGAGAAATCCTTCGGCGCACCGCGCATAACCAAGGACGGCGTCACCGTCGCCAAGGAAATCGAACTGGAAGACAAGTTCGAGAACATGGGCGCACAGATGGTGCGCGAAGTCGCCTCCAAGACCAACGACCTCGCCGGCGACGGGACGACGACTGCGACCGTGCTGGCCCAGGCCATCGTCAAGGAAGGCGCGAAATCCGTTGCCGCTGGCATGAACCCGATGGACCTCAAGCGCGGCATCGATCTTGCGGTCGACGCCATTGTCAATGACCTCAAGTCCCACGCCAAGAAGGTCACCTCCAACGAGGAGATTGCCCAGATCGGCACCATTTCGGCCAATGGCGATACGGAGATCGGCCGCTTCCTTGCCGATGCGATGCAGAAGGTCGGCAATGAGGGCGTCATCACCGTCGAGGAAGCCAAGAGCCTCCACACCGAGCTGGAGGTGGTCGAGGGCATGCAGTTCGACCGCGGCTTTGTCTCGCCCTACTTCGTCACCAACACCGAAAAGATGCGGGTCGAACTCGAGGATCCCTACATTCTGATCCATGAGAAGAAGCTGTCCGGTCTACAGACCATGCTGCCGCTGCTCGAAGCGGTGGTGCAGTCTGGCAAGACGCTGCTGATCGTGGCCGAGGATGTCGAGGGCGAAGCGCTTGCCGCGCTCGTGGTCAATCGACTGCGCGGCGGCCTCAAGGTCGCGGCGGTGAAGGCGCCAGGCTTCGGCGATCGCCGCAAGGCCATGCTGGAGGATATTGCAATCCTCACCGGCGGCACCGTGATTTCGGAAGATCTCGGCATCAAGCTCGAGAATGTCACGCTGAAGATGCTCGGGCGCGCCAAGAAGGTCGTGATCGACAAGGAGAATACGACCGTGGTCGACGGCGCCGGGCCCAAGAAGGACATCGAGGCTCGTGTCACCCAGATCAAGTCGCAGATCGAGGAGACCACCTCCGATTACGATCGCGAGAAGCTGCAGGAGCGGCTGGCCAAGCTCGCCGGCGGCGTCGCCGTAATCCGTGTTGGTGGTGCGACCGAAGTCGAGGTCAAGGAGAAGAAGGACCGGGTCGACGATGCCATGCATGCGACTCGCGCTGCGGTCGAGGAAGGCATTCTGCCGGGCGGCGGCGTGGCGCTGCTGCGTGCGCTGAAAGCGCTCGATGGCTTAAAGACCGCCAATGCCGACCAGAAGGCCGGCGTCGATATCGTGCGCCGCGCCATCCAGGTGCCGGCGCGGCAGATCGTCCAGAACGCCGGCGAGGACGGCTCGCTCGTCGTCGGCAAGCTGCTCGAGAACTCCGACTACAATTGGGGATTCAACGCGGCCACTGGCGAGTACCAGGACATGGTGAAGGCCGGCGTGATCGATCCCGCCAAGGTCGTTCGCACCGCCTTACAGGACGCGGCCTCCGTCGCGGCTCTGCTGATCACCACGGAAGCACTGGTCGCCGATAAGCCCAAGAAGTCCGAACCGGCCGCGGCAACGCCGCCGACGGATTTCTAATCAAGCACGCGCCCGGCCGGAAACGGCCGGGCTCTCCGCCAACCGCGACGAGAAAGGAAGCTCACAAGCGCCAGGGAGCCTCAGATGAGCACTCGCATTCAGGATCGATCGCGCAAGGTTGGGGCGACGGCAATGCATTGGCTCATGTTCGCCCTCAGCCTTCTCACGATCGCATGGATCAGTTTTCCAACGACAGGAGGATGAGATGACCCGAAACTACGCATCCAGCTCGGCTTGGCCCAAGACATCAGGACGCGGCGTCCGCAGAACCGTCGCAGCCGCTTTTGCCATGGCGATGGCGCTCGTGCCCGTTAGCGCCTGGGGGATGGATAGTACGCCAAGGTTGGTGCTCGACAGCGCGGGCCACCTTCTGCCGCTGCCAGCCATTTCCTATCTGGAGTCGGTCCGCTGGATGAGCTGGAAACCGCGGTCCCCGCTTTTCAAGACCGATATCCTGCTGTTGCCGGACAATATTCAGCCAGGCTCCTTTCAACTTCCATCCGAACATGAGCGCAGCTTGCCGAGACTGAGCTGAGTCCGCACGTGGCGCGATCCGCGCTGCATGGGTCGCGCCTGCTGCTACTGAGGGCAACCATGTTCGAATTGGCACACCGTCAGCAGATTTCCGAGCGCTCCGATTCACACCTGCCCGACGCCGTGCGCGCGTTCCTGATCGAGAGCGACCGGCGGGTGATCGCGCATTGCCATAGCTTGCTGAAGGGAAGCGGCCTATCCGCTGAGGAGCGCCGCCGGTTGATTCGTCTCGCCAGCGAGGCCGAGGCTGAGCTGGAGCATCTGGCCGCCCAAGCTGGGGAGCAGCAAAAATTTCGGGAGCGCCCTTGAAACCATAGTTGTTTTTCGTAGTTCTGTTTTGCCGCAAGGCTGCGGCGCCGGATGCCAGATCGGGTCCGGCGGACTGAACTGGGCGCCGGACCGGTGTCCTGCGCTTCTTCGTATCCATCTTGCTCTTAGGAGGACTTGGCTATGAGGAACTTCGATTTCACTCCCCTGTGGCGGTCGACCGTCGGATTCGATCGCATCTTCGATCTGCTCGACGAGACGCAACGGACCGTCGAGGAACACTATCCACCCTACAACATCGAACGGCTGGGCGAAGATCACTATCAGATCACGCTTGCGCTCGCCGGTTTCAGCCCGGACGAGATCGCGATCACGGCCGAGCAGAACGTGCTGACCGTCGAGGGCCGCAAGGCCAACGAGGCGAAACGCGATTACCTCTATCGCGGCATCCCGGCCAAGGGTTTCAAGCGGCAGTTCAATCTTGCCGATTATGTGCAGGTGAAGACGGCAGCGTTCGACAACGGACTGCTGCGGATCGAGCTCGTCCGCGAGCTGCCCGAGACGATGAAGCCCCGCCGCATTCCGATCGGCGGCACCGAGCAGATCACCCACAAACAGGCGGCCTGACGCCGTCCGTGTCCAACGACATTGGTGCGCATGGTGCGGCATCCGCGCCACCCGGCGTATTTGAGGGAGGAGTCCAACATGACAATGCGCGATCTAATTCCGTGGAACAAGAACCAGCAGCTCACGACGGGCGAGGCTTACGATCCGTTTCTGACGTTTCACCGTGAGATGAATCGACTTTTCGACGACGTCTTCCGCGGGTTTGGCAGCTTCGGCAGCGTCGGCCGGCCCGGGTCCCCGCTGATCGAAGGCCAGTTTGGCTGGCCGCGCATCGAGCTCAGCGAAACCGACAAGGCCGTGACGATTTCCGCCGAGCTTCCGGGACTGAGCGAAAAGGACGTCCAGGTCGAAATCGCAAACGGCGTCCTCTCGATCCGCGGCGAGAAAAAGGCCGAACACGACAATGGCGGGCGCTACAGCGAACGCTACTATGGCTCGTTTGAGCGTCGTATCCCGCTCGATGGCGTCCAGGAAGACAAGGCCGAAGCCAACTTCCGCAATGGCGTCCTCACGGTGAGCCTGCCGAAAACCGAGCAAGCCAGCCAGGGCGTCAAACGGATCGCCATCAACACCAGCAACTGACGTGCCCAGGACGGCGGCGCCCGCGTCGCCGTCCGCCACCAACCTGCAGAAAGGAGCAAGAGGAGAGCAAGACATGAGCAGGCCTGATCGTTTGACGGGCAGTGTAGATGCCTCATTTCATCCTGTATCTCACTATAGTTCGCCAGCCGATGTCCTGAATGATGAGGTGCTGTCGCCTCCTGAGAAACGGGTCATTCTCTCCTCCTGGGCTTCGGACCTGTACACCGTCGATTCCTGCCCAGCCCTTCGCAAGATCCCGGGGCTTGCTGCTCCCATGCATCTTGAGGATATCCTCGCAGCGTTGCGGCAGCTCGACGAAGAGGAGAAAAGGGGCGGCGCCGCTGCGGTAAGATTCACCGCACAAGCGCAGCAAGCAGCGAGAAATCGCCAGCCCCGCATCGCTATCTCGGCGAAGTCTCGGTGGAGCAGTGCGGCCAATGTGCGGCGGTATCGCCGATTGCTCGCAACGCATTTGACGGAAAACGAGCGGCGGTTGGTCGAGCACAGACTGGCGGAGGAGCTTGCTCAACTCAGAAGTCAAAGCAATGTCACTGAATCATCGGAGTCTCAGTAGAGATCCGCGGCCGCTGCACCTCTGGCGATGTGCGGCCAAGCTCGTGAACACATGAGGGCCTCAGGCAACGCCGGCTCAGAGTAACGAAGGACGGACTGAAAAATGAGGATTGCTCAGATTGCCCCGCTGTACGAGAGCGTGCCGCCGCGGCTCTATGGAGGAACGGAGCGGGTCGTCTCATACCTGACGGAGGAGTTGGTTCGGCAGGGACACGAGGTGACACTGTTCGCCAGCGAAGATTCCATCACCTCTGCCGAACTTGTACCCTGCACGCCGCGCGCCTTACGCCTCGAGCCGGGCGTCCGCGACGCTGTACCCCACCACATGATCATGCTCGACAAGGTGAGAGAGCGCGCCGACGACTTCGACCTCCTCCACTTCCATATCGACTACCTGCACTTTCCGCAGTTTCGCCCGGAGCGTGCTCGCACGCTAACCACCCTTCACGGCAGGCAGGACCTTCGCCGACCATATGCCTTTCTACCGGCGGTTCGCGGACATGCCGCTGGTATCGATTTCAAATGCGCAGCGCATGCCGCTGCCAAACGCAAACTTTGTCGCGACAGTTCATCATGGCCTGCCGCTCGATCTACTGACGCCTAATTTCGAACCGAAAGGCGGCTATCTCGCATTTCTTGGACGCATCTCACCGGAGAAACGGCCGGACCGTGCTATCGCGATTGCTCGATCGGCCGGCCTTCCCCTCAAAATCGCGGCAAAGGTTGATAAAGCAGACGACAGCTATTTCCGCGACGTTATCGCACCGATGCTGCAAGGAGGCGGAGTGGAATTTGTCGGCGAGATCAACGAAAACACAAAGAACGACTTTCTCGGCCAGGCTGCCGCATTGCTGTTCCCGATCGACTGGCCCGAACCGTTCGGTCTGGTGATGATCGAGGCCATGGCATGTGGTACCCCGGTGCTTGCCTTCCGCCATGGGTCGGTCCCTGAAATCGTCGAGGACGGACTGACCGGCCGGATCGTGTCTGACGTGGAGGAGGCGGTGCGCGCCATTCCGGGCCTGCTGGCCCTCGATCGCAAGGCGATCCGTGCGCGCTTCGAGGAGCGCTTCTCCGCCGCCCGTATGTCAACGGATTACGTGAGGCTCTACCAAAAGATGCTCCGAGAGCACGCCGCGTCCGACGGACGGCTATCGACGCTCGCCGCCCGTTCGGCCCCACCAGCGGACACGGATCAGAAATACCATCCGCAGCATGGAAGGATAATTGAAACAGCAAATTAAGCCGAAATCGAATATCGGAGGTCAGCGATGCCGACCGGTTTCTATTCCGGTCTTCCCCAATCAATGAGGAGGAACGGATTTACGTGGAGTCGCTGATCCGAGAGGATTTTGAGCGTTGCCATCCCGATGACAGGCTCGACTATCTTAGACGCCGGGGGCGTTTTCCAAAGAGGACAAGGGACTGTTGCGGGACTGGATGGCGGTAGCGGTCCGCCGCGTCGCTGGTACGACGATCTATCAATCTCGCCGGCTCGATTTGCGGGCATTCAAGCCGAGGGAACCGACTCATCGGATTTTGCTCAGAAAGACTGTCTATGTCCGAAAGGAGAATAAATCTCGCTTCGGCTTAACACAGGTAAGTGGACTCGCTGCTCGGATGAGGTGATGCTACTTTTTCCCGAGTGGAGGCGTGCATGGGTTTTTCGATCGAAGGCGGTTCTAAAGAGGACTTTCAAATCGTGATTATCGTGGTGGATAGGCTGGAACAGGAAAGGGCTGAGCTGCTTGCTCTTCGAAAAAAGGTGTCGGACACGGCCGCTGGGCGAAGGGTCTGCAGTGCGCCATCGCGCTCAATCGCCAAGAACGACGCCAAACCGAGGACATGAGCCATGAAGGACCTCACCGGAAAGTGGCACCAACTTCGAGCTGATGCGAAGCACTGCCGACCTCGGCATGTCGGCGACCGATCCACGTCAACGCGAGCTGTTTAAGCATTTAGGTGATGAGCTTGCTATCGCGGCGCTTGAGCTGGAACAGGTCGTGAGAAGCCAAAACCCGCATTCGGATTTGGACGAGCAGTGCGACGTCCTGCCCAAAGCCATCGCCGGCAAATGAGTCCCCCGGCGCTTGCGGCGCGACTGTTGGCCGAAGATGCTTCTCGTGACTTGGTGGTCCGTAACCTCCTCTTTCCAACGATGTTCCTACGCTTGCGAGATCGCTCCTGCGTCCACCTGACACAGGCGCTGCGTTTCGATCGCAAATTCCGCGTCGCCCACGAGTCGCGTTCTGGGGGGGGCGAGTGCGGGACCCAAACCCCGTCATTGGCCTCGCCAACCTAGTCGGGCCGGCTTGGCTCGGCAGAGATTCGAAGAGCGTCGATGACCAAGCAAATGGTCGATCGTGGCAAGCGGGCTCTATCGAACGCCGCGCCAGGTTGACGTGGAGGCGCTTCTGATGCGCCGCTTCGGCGCTCGGCCGCCCGATACGCGCAGCGCGGCCGCCCCGGCTACCGGTGACGTCGTTGTCGCCTCTGCGCCTTCGGCGAAGCCTGTCGCCTTTCCTACTGCCGAGTCCGGCGATGACGGGCCGGGGTGGACTTGGCTTCGCCTCACCTGCTCTTCGGCGGGCGACTCCACGGGGGCAAGAGCAATTGGGATATCGCGCGATTCACGTGCGAGCGCAGCATTTCTGTCAAGCGCTCCCTCCATGATGGCCCTGCACTTGTTAAATCAAGGGCGCCTTCGACGAGACGTGATGGCTGACGATTTTCCAGTCGCCGTCCTCGCGGGCGATCACCCAGGTGATCTTGAGCGACAGTTTTATCGCACCTTGATCAACGTCAAATGACGCCGTGCCGGCGACATTGACCAGATCGGGGCCGACCTGTTCGAAGACGACGTCGCTGAATTGAACGGTAGATGTCCGCCACCGCGGCAATCCCCTGAAGTAGGCCGCAACACCGTCTCTCCCGCGATACAGTTTCGGGTTCGAGCCGAAGAACAGCGCGTGCTTCGAATAAAGCGAGGAAAGCGCGTCGGCGTCCAATCTGCTGAAAGCCGCGGCCCATTTCGCGATGATGTCGGATGCGATGTCGTCGGCAGCATGTGGCATCGAATATCCAATCGTTTTGAACGGGCTTCAGCCCCTGGCGTATTCCTTGGCAGAGGTGTCGCGTAGGCCGACAGTACGGTTGAACACCAGCTTTTGTGATGTCGATTGCCTGTTGCGCACGAAATAGCCCTTCCGCTCGAACTTCATCACCTCGTTCGAATTGCTTTCGACCACGCTGGCCTCGATCCGCGCGTCGGACAGCACTTCCATCGACTGCGGATTGATGTCGGCGGCAAAATTGCCGGCTTGGGGCTCGGCTTGGCGAACACTGATTGTAAACGCGGATTTCGGCTAGGTGCGACTGGGCGCGCCAGCAGCCAATGCATGGTGGCCTTGACCTTGCGTCCGCCCGGCGCGTTGCCGCCGCGGGTCGCGCAATCCTAGGTACAGCGCAGCTCGACCACCGCGCCGACGTCGTTCTTGATGACGCCGGTGCATTTCATGAAATGGGCATAGGCTCAGGGGGAGCGACAGAACGCGATAGTCCTTGTCTTCTTAGAGCGGACAGTTCGGTTGAAATGCCGGCGGTCTCTTTTCCACGAGAGCCGCAAGGCCTTCCTTCACTTCCGGTCCTGTAAATCCCATGAATTCAAGCGCCAACGAAGCATCGAATGTCGGCCCGGCCTGCCGGAGCCAATTGTTGAGCGCGTATTTCGTCCAGCGAATGGCACTCGGCGGTCCTGCAGCAAGACGGCCGGCAACTTCGATCGCTTTTGCGTCCAGTTCAGCGTCCTCGCAGCACATCGATACGACACCGATCCGCTCCGCCTCTTCGCCTAAAAGCTGATCGCACAGCAACAGATAGTATTTTGCCTTCGCCATTCCGCACAACAGCGGCCACACAATCGCCGCATGATCACCCGCTGCCAAGCCTAGCTTCGTATGCCCGTCAATGATGCGCGCCGTCTTGGTGGCGATGGAGACGTCTGCCAGCAAGCCGCAAGCGAGGCCGGCACCGACCGCCGGCCCCCTGATTGCACTCACGATGGGCTTGGAGCAGTTGATGACGTTGTAGACGATGTCTCGGGCTTCCTTCCAGTTACGGATCCGCGTGTCATGATCGTCGATGATGCGCTCCATCATCGCGAAATCGCCGCCTGCTGAGAAGGCCTTGCCCGCACCGGTCAGGATAACGGCCGAGACGCGCGGATCGCTGTCGATATCCCGCCAGATCATGCCGAGCTCGCCGTGCATTTTCTCATCGGCGGAGTTCATCTTTCCGTTCGACATGGTAACCCGTAGGACGCGCGGCTGCGGCCAGTCGAACTGAAGCCGCGCGTACTTGGCGTATCGATTCTCGAGGCCGGCCGCCAACGTCTCGTCGTTCATCTGGCTCTCTCCGTTTGCTTTGAACAACCACCGCTAACGCTGAGCGTCTCATCACGTCAGGGAACGCACCGATGCTGCGAATTTCTGACGGCGTCAATGGGTATTCACCCAAAATGTCGCCTCAAACTGCATATGAGTTTCTTGAGAACGCTTTTCTAATTTGACGCCATTATTTGCGAACGGGTATCGTGTGGAATGTCTTGGCCATATCATCTCCCAGCGCTGGTGCGGATATCGTCGGTCGATGGCGTCGATATTGGCTGGCGGATCCAGGACTCCTTAGCATTCGCAATCGAGCTTGAGAAAATCGGCATCGATCGGATCGATTGCTCGTCCGGCGACATGAAGCTGCTGCGGGGCCGCTCTATGGTCTGGCGAGCGTCGGGCTTCAATGTGGCCAACGCCGCACGCATCCTGTGCGAGGAGGAAAGTCCATCGATTGCCGTAGGCCTCATTCGTGAACCCGAATACGTCGAATCCACACTGCGAGACGGAAAGGCGACCATGATTGCGCTTGGCCGAGAAGGTCGCTGGCCGGTGCAGGCGGCGCTTTCAACTGGGTTGCGATCCCGAGTGGGCCGGCCGCCCCGACCAGTATGGTAGCTGCTGGCTCAAGAGTCGGGTTTGACAGCAGGGCAAGTAACGGAGATGGCGATCGTGAAAAGGAATGAGCCTGCCACACGGGCGCCCACGCGCGGTTTGACACCTGAATTGCGTCGCGACATTCCCAAGGTTACGCAGAGTCTAGTGCCGCCAGATCAGAAGATCGACAGCACGGTCAAGTCAGCGAAGCGCGTGTTCGAGGTTCTTGAGTTTTTCGAGGAGCATCAGTCCGCCGCATCGGTTATTGACGTGGCTGCCGCGTTGCATTTTCCGCAGTCGAGCACGTCCGCTCTGATGCGGACGATGACCGCGCTTGGCTATCTGCATTATGACGCCGGCCGCCGAACCTACGTCCCGACGGCGCGGATCTCGATGCTGGGCCACTGGCTCAGCCCCGTTCTGTTCCGCCGTGGGCGCTTGATCAACCTGATGGAGGATTTGTCGGCAAAGACCGGGGAGACCGTCATGGTCGGCCTGCGCAACGGTCTGGCCGCGCAATATATCCACGTCATCCAGTCCAAGGTTCCCATGCGCTTGCATGTGCGCTCCGGAACGCTTCGCCCGCTGGCAAAGTCCGGATTGGGCTATGCGCTGCTGTCTAGGTATTCCAACAAGGAGGTCCGCCGTCTGGTCAAGCTGCTCAACTCCTATGAAATGCATCCCGAGAAGCAGGTCGATATCAAGGCGTTGCTGGTCGAGCTCGGCAAGGTGCGAAAGCAGGGCCATGCATTGTCGCTTAGTCTGGTGACGCCAGGCGCCGGCGTGGTGGCCATGGCTCTCCCGCGAGTAGCTGAATCCAGCGAGCCTCTCGCCATTTGCGTTGCTGGCCTGACCGACGCGCTTGTCTCGCAAGAGAAGGCATTTGCGGCCGTGATGCGTGATGCGATCAAGTTTCACTTGAGCGATTGATTGTGTCGCAATCGGCGATTTTCGCGGGTGTGCAAAGGTATTCGCCATTCTGCTTTCGGTGGATTTCTCGATCGATCTTGCCGGCATGCTCAAGCTGTCGCCAGAGGAGATCGCAAGCCTAGAATCGAGCGGACGATCGGAATGCCCAAACCGAATAGGCCGTTGTTCCGCTCGAGTTACGTTCCGTCCAAGTCAGGAGCCACCATGTCAGATGAAGACAATATCGTCGTTTCCACCGCCGAGCGGATCTTCGCCGATCTGGCGGATCTGCAAGAAGTTGCGCACGCTCAGGGCGATGCGTGGAAGGCGCCGTTGTGGCGCGCACTTGCCGAGGCCGGTCTGCCGTTGGCGTGGGTATTAGAGCAGCACGGCGGTTCAGGCGCGAGCCTGATCGACGGCTTTGCCGTGCTGCGCGCAGCCGGAAGGTCAGCTCTTGCGGTGCCGCTGGCGGAGACCATGCTTGCGGGGTGGCTGTTGTCGCAGGGCGGAATCGTCGCGCCGGAGGGAATGATGACGGTGTTGCCCGGCGGCCCGCGTGAACTGATCGGACTGGACGCCGAGGGACGATTGACCGGACAGGCGAGGCGCATCCCGTTCGCGCGCGACGCCGCTCATTTTGCCGTTCTCGCCAAGAGCGCTGCAGGAGTCAGGATCGCTTTGGTGGATGCCTCGCTGTGCCGCATTGATCGCTTCGAGAACCTTGCAGGCGACGCGGCGGATACTGTTTCTGTTGCTGGCGTGCTGCCGGTCGCTATTGCGACTGCGCCAAACGGGTTCGATCCGACCACCCTTTTCTTGATGGGCAGCGCCGTGCGCAGCCAACAGATCAGCGGGGCGCTGGAGGGGATGCTGGAGTTGTCCGTGCGTTATTCGACGGAACGCGTTGCCTTCGAGCGAACCATCTCGAAATATCAAGCGGTGCAGCATAATCTCGCGCGACTAGGTGGCGAGGTCGCCGCCGCGGTCACTGCGGCGACTTCTGCGGCCGATGCGATGAGCGCGGATCCGCGCGATACGGACGGCATCTTGCTTGAGGTGGCATCGGCAAAGATTCGCTGCGGCGAGGCCGCCGACAAGGGCGCGTCGATCGCGCATCAGGTGCACGGCGCCATCGGCTTCACGGCCGAGCATGTACTGCATCGCCTGACATTGCGCGCTCTGGCGTGGCGGGATGATTTTGGAAGCGAGAGCTACTGGTCCTCCGAACTCGGCTGGTGGATCGGCAGGCGCGGCGCCGATGAACTGTGGCCGCTGATCGCATCGCGTTGACCGGATTTAGGCGCCAAGACCATGACAACAGCATTACGATTCGATCCCATCCGGCTGCCGGAGCATTGCCAGGAGTTGCGTCGCGAAGTCCGCGCATTCCTTGCAGACGAGGTTTCGGCCGGGACCTTTGATCCCCTGAGATCGGGAAGCGCCGAAGGAGAAGGCGCCAAGGCGTTTAGCCGGCGCGTCGGCCAGCGCGGCTGGATCGGGATGACCTGGCCGAAGAGATACGGCGGTCAGGAGCGCAGCTTTCTTGAGCGCTACGTGGTGACCGAAGAGATGTGCGTAGCCAACGCGCCGGTTCGTCCGTTCTTCGTCGCTGACCGGCAGAGCGGCCCGACGCTGATCCGCTACGCATCGGAGCAAATCAAGCAGTCCATCCTGCCCCGGATCATCCGCGGCGAGGCCAGCTTCTGTATCGGCATGAGCGAGCCCGGTTCGGGATCGGACCTGTTTGCCGCCAAATCCAAGGCCACCAAGACCGATGGCGGCTGGCTGATCAACGGCACCAAGATCTGGACCAGCAACGCCAACGTGTCCGACTACATGATCGGCCTATTCCGGACCTCGGCACCCACCAAGGAAAACAGGCGGCATGGCCTGACGTCGTTCCTGGTGGATATGAAAACGCCAGGCATCACCTGCAACGTCATTCGCCAGATGTCTGGGCAGCGCGAGTTCAACGAAGTGGTGTTTCAGAATGCGTTCGTTCCTGATGGCAACCTGCTTGGTGAGATCGACGGCGCCTGGAAGCAGGCAACCAGCGAACTCGCCTACGAGCGCAGCGGGCCTGAACGCTTTCTCGAAACCTACGCGGTTCTGACCGAACTGGTTCGCTCGCTCGGACCGGATCCTGATATCCGCGCGGCGGAAGGTCTGGGGCGACTGGTGGCGCAACTCCACACGCTACGGCGCATGTCGGTCTCTGTCGCCGGAATGCTCGAAGCCGGTAGGGAGCCGGTGGTCGAAGCAGCCATCGTCAAGGACATGGGAACGATTTGGGAGCAGCGGTTGCCACACACGGTGCGCGATCTCGCCGCCTTCCTCGATCCCGAAGCCAGCAACCTCGCTACCCTTGATGAGTGCCTCGCCTTCAACCTCAAGATTGCCCCCAAGCTCACGATTCAGGGCGGCACCACTGAGGTTCTGCGCGGAATCATCGCGCGCGGGCTCGGGCTACGCTGACATCAGGATTCTGAGGAGCCGCTCATGGCCGCTGCGAGTAATACCATGTTGAATCCCTCGCAGGACACGTCGCGCTCATCGAAGTTCGCCGGCCGCCGCTGAATTTCTTCGACTTATCGTTGATCCAGCAGATCGCCGACGCTCTGGAGCGGCTGGATGCCGATGACAATGGTCGTGCCGTCGTTCTCGCAGCGCACGGCAAAGCGTTGTGCGCCGTAAGGTCGGCCGCGATCTGGCCGACGAGATCGCTGAATGCGCGCGGTCGCGCTTATCTCGACGCGGGACCACCATGCGCACCGGCCTTGCCGAACGGGTGGCCACGGCGACCGACTATGAGTTGACGGAGCAATCGTGCTTCGGCAGACCCAGGATTTCAAGGAGGGCGTCAGGACAACGGCAGAATGTCGCCCTGCGAATTTCGCATGAGCGTGAAGCCGGCTTGCAGTCGAAGCTCTTGAAGAGTTGCGAAACCGTCTTCAGCGGATCTTGATGAGCCGCTTGCCGGTATTCTCGCCTCGGTAGAGTCCGGCGATCGCGCCCGGCGCGTGTTCGATGCCGTTCTGTATGTCTTCGGAATAGCGCAACCGTCCATCGCGAACCCATTGTGCTAGACGAGAAACGGCCTCTTCGTACCGAGGTGCGTAGTCGAAGATGACGAAACCCTGCATGCGTGCGCGCTTGACCAGCAAGTGACGCTCGACGCGCGGACCGTTTGGCCAAGGATCCCAAGTCGAGAACGAAGCAGTTCCGCAAATCACCACGCGCGCGCCGACGGCAAGACGCCCAAGTACGATGTCGCTGATGACGCCACCGGTATTGTCGAAATAGAGATCGATCCCCCGCGGGCAAGCCTTGCCGAGCGCGGAGTCCAGATCGTCGCTCTTGTAATCGTACGCCTCGTCATAGCCGAACAGCTCACGGCACTGGGCGACCTTCGCCGGTCCGCCGGCGATGCCGACCGTTTGGCAACCCGAAAGCTTCGCGATTTGGCCAACCGCCGACCCCACCGCTCCGGCCGCGGTCGACACCACTACCGTATCGCCAGGGCGCGGCTGGCCGATGTCCAGCAGCCCGAAATAGGCGGTTATCCCGTTGAGACCGGTGACGCCGAGCGAGAGCGAAAGCGGCAGGTCGTCTTCCCGGATCTTTCGCGTGACAGCGGCAGGTCCGACGACCGCGAATTCCTGCCACCCGAACATGCCCATCACCTTGTCGCCCGGCTTGAAGTCGGGATGTCCTGACTGTAGCACTTCGCCGGCGGCGAATGAGCGCATCACTTCGCCGATGCGCACGGGCTCCGAATAATTGGCGACGTTACTGACCCAGCCGCGCATAGCGGGTTCGACTGAAAGAAAAACGTTTTGTATCAGGATCTGTCCGTCGAGCAGATCGGGAACGTCAGTCTCGATGATCTCGAAATCGTCGGCCTGCGGAATATCGGCCGGCCGGGATTTCAGAATGACCTGACGATTGCGATTGTTCTTCATGGCCAACGGTTCCTATTGAGGTCGATTTCGGAAGGCGATGCCGCCCAATCTTCAATAGAGGAAGACCGTGCGAGTTCGCCAGTCACCCTTGGTCGATTCCCAAAGGCGATTTCTTGTCGTTTGCGCCGCTTGATATGGCGTGTGACTGAACGCTTGCAGTATGCGATCAAATCCCAATCCCAACATCTGTTCGAAACAGTCCGCGGCGGTTCACATGGCGGCCAGTTTTTCGCGCAGCCGGTCGACAGCCTCGGGATTAGCCAACGCTGAGAGGTCGCCGGGATCCTTGTCCTCGAACACGGCACGCAACACGCGGCGCATGATCTTCAAATTGCGGGTGCGTGGCAGATCATCGACGAACAGAATCATTTCGGGGCGATAAGATGCGCCCATTTCTGCGACGATGGCCGACGACAGTTGGTTTTCGAGGCTGCGATCGCCCACGACGCCCAGCATCGGCACGCAGGCACACACGATGGCCGAGCCCTTGACCGGATGCGGAATGCCGAACACGGCGGCTTCCGCAAGCTTGCCGGTCGCGATCAGAATGCCTTCGAGTTCCGACGGCCCGGTGCGCTTGCCGGCGACCTTGATGGTGTCGTCGGAGCGGCCGAGAATGTAGTAGAGTCCGTCCCGGCCACGCATCGCGAAATCGCCGTGAACCCACAATCCGGGCAGTGTGCTCCAGTAGCTTTCGATATAGCGCGCATCGGCCCTCCACAGGCTCTTGGTCAGTCCAATCGAGGAATGCCGCAGAACCAGTTCGCCGACCGTCCCATCGGGAACGCGCCGCCCCGTCAAATCGACGATGTCGGCGCCCACGCCTAGCGCGGGTCGCGCGAAAGAGCCCGGGTTCATCGGGTGATTGGGTGTTCCCGTGAAGATGCAGCCACCGACTTCGGTGCCGCCTGACATGTTGATGATCGGGATCTTCTTCTTGCAAACGTGCTCGAAGAACCACAGCCAAGGCGCTGTGGTCCACGCTTCGCCGCCGGAGGCCGTCATCCGCAGGCTGGAAAGATCGTAGGATTCGACTTCGAGCCCGTAACGCATCAAACTGCGCACGATCGTCGGCGACACACCAAGGTAGGTCACCCGATGCTCGGCGATCAGTCGCCAGAACCGTCCCGCATCCGGATAGTCCGGAGTACCTTCGACTACCAGCAAGCTGCCACCGGCGAAACTCGGGACGCAGGCGCACATCGAGCCGACCATCCAGCCCATATCGCTGAAAAAGAAAAACCGATCCGTCGATTTGAAGTCGCTGCAGATGATCATATCGCGGGTCACCATCGAGCCGATGAACCCGATATGGTTCCAAACGCATCCCTTCGGTTCGCCTGACGTACCTGAGGTGTAGAGCAGGATCGCCGGGTCTTCCGCCTGCATCTCGGCAGTTTCAATCATGGCGCCCTTGCCGGCGATGGCATCATCCCACCAGAGGTCCCGGTCCTTCCGCATTGGCGTGTCGATCGCAAGACTGCCGCGACGCGCAACGATCACGTTTTTTACGGTCGGCGAGGCCTCCAGGGCCATGTCGAGCACAGATTTGAGCGGCCCCGGAGCGCCGCGCCGCCATGTGCCGTCAGCGGTGATGACGGCCTTTGCTTCTCCATGATTCAAGCGGGTTTGAATCGGCGCATGGCCGAACCCGGAGAACAGCGGCATGACGATCGCGCCGAGTTTCAGGATGGCAAAGAACGCGACGAACGTCTCCGGCAGGTTCGGCATGTAGATTGCGACCACGTCGCCGCGTCCGATTCCGATATCGTGCAGCCCCTGCGCCAACCGCCCGACTTCGCGGTCGAATTCACGGTAGCTCAGCGAGCGGCGTTCACGCTTGTCTTCGCCTTCCCAGACGAGGAACGTCTGGTCCCACACCGCAGTGTCGCGATGCTTGTCGAGGCAATTTAGCACGATATTGGTGGTGCCGCCGACGCACCAGCGCGCCCATGCCTGACCGCTGGAATCATCCAGCATCTGGTCGTAGTTGCGATAAAATCTCACATCGCAGAACTTGAAGACTTCCTGCATCAGCCATGCGGGATCGGCTTCGGCTCTTGACGCGAGTTCGTCATAATCGCTTTGTCCGGTGGCACGCAGAAACGCCGTCAAATTGCTTGCCGCCGCCAGTTCCGATGGCGGCATCCAGATATACGGCGTGGCGTCGTTCATGTCTGTCATCTGGGCTATCTCACGCGCAAGTGCGTTACTTCTTGAACAGCGGGCAGGCGCTTTCTTCCGGCGTCACAAAAGCATCTTTGCCGGGGATCACCTGAACCAGCTTTTCGTAGTCCCATGCCCCCTTCGATTCGGCGGGCGACTTGGCCTGCACCAGATACATGTCATGGATCAACTGGCCGTCTTCGCGCAGCGACGCGTTGCGGGCGAAGAAATCCTCGATAGGCATCGACTTCAATTGCGCGATCACCTTCGGGCCGTCGTCAGTGCCGGACTTTTCGATGGCCTTGAGATAATTGGTCACCGCTGAGTAAAGCCCGGCATGAACCATATTCGGTCGCTTGCCGGTCTTGTCCATGAACTTCTTGGCGAAGGCCCGCGTTTGGTCGTCGAGATCCCAATAGAAGCCGGTTGTCACCAGCAGCCCTTGCGCTGCCTGCAATCCAATAGCGTGGATATCGCTGCTCTGCATCAAGAACACCGCCAGGCGCTGCTTGCCTTTGGTGAGTCCGAATTCCTGAGCCTGCCGGATCGAGTTTGCGAGGTCGCCGCCAGTGTTGGCGAACGCGACGACGTCGGCCTTGGAGTTTTGCGCCTGCAGGATATAGGACGAGAAGTCCATACTGTTGAGGGGATAGCGAACTTCACCGGCGATAGCGCCGCCGAGTCTTTCCACCGTCCTGGCCGCATCATTGCGCAACGCATGTCCGAAAGCGTAATCGACGGTCAAGAAATACCAACTCTTGGCGCCCTCCATGACGAGCGCCCGCGCCGTGCTATTGGCGAGTGCGTAGGTGTTATAGATCCATTGTACCGAATTTGGCGAACAGGCTTTGCCGGTAAGATCCGACGAACCTGCGGAAGCAACCAAAATCGCCTTGTTTTTCTGCTTGGCTAGTTCCAGCACGGCAAAGGCCACGGCCGAGTTGACGAGGTCGACGATGACGTCAACCTTTTCATTTTCGTACCAGCGCCGCGCGATGGCAGCACCGACGTCCGCCTTGTTCTGGTGGTCGGCATCCACCATGACGATCGGCTTGCCGGCGACCTTGTCGCCGAAATCCGCGATCGCCATCCGAACGGCTTCTACCGACAACGGACCGGCGGCATCGGCGTAAACGCCGCTCAGATCAGTCAGCACGCCGATCTTGACGCTGTCGTCCGATATTTGTGCATGCGCCGATGTCGTGATCAGCGTTGCGACGCAGACGAGGGTAAATAAGTTCCGCATGATCTTCATGGTTTCCTCCCAGGTGTCGTTCAGGCCTGTTTGGCTTTTTTTTTGTTGTGGAGCGCAAATCGAAAATTTTCGGCCATGAGGCCGGATCCTGGCTGCTCGGAGCGCGTGCTTCTGGATCTTGTGTTAGTGTCATCGGCGGCGCATCGATATAGGCGATCCACACCGGCAGTTTGCCGTAGGCCAATGCGCTCGCGCAGAAACTAAATACGGCTTGGCCGCAACTGCCGAAAGAGCCAGGTTGTCGACGCTTTCGACTTCCGCAGCCGATATGTTTATGTCGGCGCAGCGGATCATGTGCTCGAGGCGCGGTACGCGGGATTGATCGGCATGATCGATGCGCCGATGCCGTTCAGCGCCAACCAGTGAACCAAAAAGTCCGGGTGGTTCTCGATCAGTCTTCCGATGTGGTGGCCCCGGACGTAACCGGCGGCGCAACAGTGCGCCTGTAGCGCTGCCACGATTGCCGCGCAACCAAAGCGGGCGCGGTCAGACGTATATTTTCGGTCGGTGCGCGGAGGGACACAGACAGACGAGCTGAAAGGCGAGGCGCCGGCTGTCGATAAGAAGATGCTGTGGAGCATGTGCATGCGAGCCAAACGCCGGAACGTGAGATAAAATCGCGCGCGCAGAAACCAATTCCGCGTGGTTGGCCAATAGGCGGGCGTTCCGAACCAATGTCAAACAATTAAAGAGTTCTATAAAACTCATATGTATTTTAGGCCTCACTTCATCAGATCATACATCCGTTGTTGGTCAACTTTCTCATCCATGTGATCGACCGTCCAATGGTGCGCGAACGGTCTCTGGAGCGAGCGGCCGAGCGGGGTGAGTACATACTCGACGCCGAGGCCAGGACCGTCGATAACCGTGCGTTTCACCATACCGTTGCGCTCGAGTTTCCGCAGCGTCTGGGTCAGTACGCGCTGGGTAATGCCATCCAGCGGCGCTTGATCGCGTTGAAGCGGCGCGGCTCACGAAGCACAGTCAGCACGAGCATTACTGGCGGATTAGCGCTGAGCGTGAACGAGAGTCATCGGAGATGGATATGCCTCCCGGCAATACACGAAAGTCACTTGCGTTCCACCTTCCGCGACACAGATGGGCGCCCGACAACACTAGCGTAGCAAATGTGCGGTAGCAGTTGTGGTGGTATAGGCGCTGCACGGCCCATCAGGCTCCGAAGCAGCAGCAATTGTCCCGATCCGCCTCAAGCAGGAGAAGGAGTAGCGATGAAAGCTGCAGTGTATGATCAAAATGGGCCGCCAGAAGTTCTTCGTTATTCCGACGCCCCGGATCCAGAGATTGGCTCTGGAGACATCCTGATTCACGTGGAAGCTGTTTCCCTTGAAGGCGGCGACGTGATCAACCGTCGCAGTTCCCCGCCGGCGCATCCTGCATACATTGTCGGTTATGCCGCAGCCGGGACCGTGGTAGCGATCGGCAACGAAGTCACGAATCGCAAGATTGGCGATCGGGTCACATCCTGGGGGCTGAGTGGTTCTCACGCGCAACTCCGCGCGGTGTCGGCGCAACAGACCTGGATTTTACCTGCACGCGCGGACATTGCGGAAGCCGCAGCAATCCCGATTGGCTTTGGGACGGCCCACCATTGCCTGTTTGCACGAGGACGGCTTTCAAGCGGAAGCACTGTCTTGGTTCAAGGTGCAGCAGGGGGCGTCGGGATCGCAGCGGTGCAGCTTGCCCATCAAGCCGGAGCGACTGTGATTGCCGTCGCAAGCGGCGAGAATCGTGCCAGGGGGCTGATCGAGCTCGGCGCCTCGAGTGTCATCGACCACAACCGCGAATCCGTCGCCGATGTGGTTCGTGATCTCACCAACAATCGCGGCGTCGACCTGGTGGTCGATCCGGTCGGCGCCACCTTGGCGACTTCTCTCGCAGCGCTCCGCGATGAAGGAAGTCTGGTGTCCGTAGGAAATGCGGGCGGTGGGTCATTGACGGTTGACCTCTGGCAGGCACTGCAGCGCAATCAATCGATCCTTGGCGTGTTCATGGGAACCGTGCTGTCACGTCCAGAAGTGCGTCGAACTGTCGACACGATGCTTGCTGACCTCTCGCAAGGCAGGCTCACCGTGCCGATCGATAGGCGATTTCCACTAGCTCAGGCTGCCGCCGCTCACCGTCATGCCGAGGACAACAAGATCCTCGGCCGCATCCTTCTAATCCCCTGACGACTGTGGACCCAACGCTGCATGGCGTTCGGTCACATTGCAGAAGGTGTTTATGACGGCGAGACGCCGTATTAAGGCCCGACCCTGTTAGGCCGAGCCTTGGAGGGACGGGCTGAGTGCGTCCCAGGCGATTGCGCCACCGTCGGCGGTCAGGATGGCGCCGGGGTTCACGCTCGCGGCGCCTTAAAGAACTAAAGATCCACGATCGCTGCTTCTGCTTCGCCGACAAAGTTTCCGGACTGTGCATGCTCGAAGCGCTACGGGACCGCGGCTCTATGCTTGAGCCGGGCGTCCAAAGGCCTTAGCCTGTCGGCTACGTCGAGGGCGTACACCCCTGCACCTACCTCCGAAGCGATCAGCCCGTCACGGCTTGTTTGAAGCCGGCCGTAGATCGCAGAGTACGCCGTGAAGCCGTCATGGCCGGCTCCCGCCGACGTGGCAAGGCCGGATATATCGACGACGCGGACATTCGCGGTCCTTGCCCCTGAGATGACGCGAGGGTCGTCGATGTCCGCCGCCCCAGCCCGGAGTTGCCCTCCCGCGAGAAACCTGGAAAACGACAGAGCCTGGTCTTCTTTGGAAACAAGCACGGTGATGGGCGAGCGCAGGCGGCCAATGACGCGTAATTGCTGAAGGAACACCTCGGTGTCAATGTCCGGCGCCGCGAGCGTTACATCGTTGAGCTTCTCGATAGTTCGAACGTCCGACGCGATGCGAATTTGCCGAACGACTTCCATGGTTAGCCAAGACCCCATGCTATGCGCGACGAGCTTGACACCCCTCACCCTACGCTCGGCCGCGAGCCGCGTGACAAGATGGGCGAGCGCGTCACGCGAGAGGGTCACCGCATCCTTGTCGGCGATATAGCCGGTGAGTTCTGCCCTTGACGGCCAGGAGAATAGAACCGCGGACCGACCCGCATCCGAGTCAGCAACGAGCTGAGCCGTCCGAAACAGCGACTCTTGAAAACTATTGTTGTAACCGTGAACGAAGATGCCGACGTCGCGGCCAAGTGAATCACCGCGAGCAGCAGCCTGCCCGATTTCGACCAGGAACCTCTCTTCATCGAGACGCTCTGCCGAAACGACTGAAAAATGCCTAGCTGGGTCAGGAGCGTGTGTTGGCCACTCAATCTCGGTCGGCCTATGAGTGGGAGGGATGGAGATCACATAGCGGAAGTACGCCGGCGTTGCAGCGCCACCTTCGGCGAGAGGTACCGACGCTTCAGGCTGCGCAGCACGAGTGCTCGCGACAAAGACTTTCACAAGTTTCGCAGCGCCGACGCTCGGAACGGGCTCGAGCACCCACGGCCCGGGCCGACGCGCGCAGCCACCAAGCGTGATGGCGCAAATTACGATCAAAGCTGTCATGTTATAGCGAGCCGACCGTCGTCGGAACCTCATCGATTCCGCTCCCCCCATATAGTCGTGATGCCCGCGGTTCGTCAGCGCGTCAGCTAAGCCACCAATAAAGTCTAACCCGTTACCGTCGCAGGTTTGCGCCGAACCGAAATCGACCAAACGCAACGGTCACCACGCCACGGCAGTAGCCCGAGCGCCGAACGGGGACGATCGTTAAATCGATTCGACTCTATTGTCGGAGTCCGACGTGCGTATATGAGCAGCAGCCAAGGCAAACACTCGTAGAGTTGAAGTAAGCTAACGAGGTTGCATCCTGGCCGATAGTCTGCCGTTTAGGAACGCTGCGTTCCGAATATGGCAACGTCACTTCAATCCACGGCGGCACGGCCAGCTTCGCGCGTGCGAATTCGCACGACGCTGGGCCTGTCCCGCTCGGGGCAACGCGGCGTTTCCGACCCTTCGACCCGAGCCGATGGTATGTGGCTTATAAAACGAATAGGTTCAATACAGCCATAAGAGGAAGCCGATTTCCTCAGCAAGTTCATGCTCTAAATACCTGAAATGCGACACGATGATTCCACTCGAACGCGTCGTCGCTTCCAAGGCCGGCTGTCAACATTCTAAGCCGTGTATTACTTCAGCAGTGCCGAAAAGAATTCTCGAAAGCAAGGAGGAACACATGCACCTTCGGAGACGGCGCGCATCCGACGACACGCTCAGCAGACAGGGACATCGGTTGTAGCGCGGTTCACAGTGCAGGCCTTTCCAGTCAATGATGTCTTTCGACCCTGAACGCAGTTCTTTCCGAGCGGCATCAGCCCTTTGTCATCGAAACCGAAACGTTCCTGATGTCGCCTTGGGAGGTTATCGATATTGACTGCCTGTTTCCGGATGTCGTGAGCGCTAAGTTAGCATTGAACCCGGGCGCATCGACGGTTGCAGTCATTCGGCTTCCTTGAGCACTGCCTTGCAGGCTTCCGCTGATGCCACGAGATGCCTCACTCCAAGAGCCGGACAGGCGCCCCCCCTCGCTGATTACATCGCTGCTCAGCTCGAACTTGTAGCTGTCGCTCGCGCAACGAAGCGTCTGCCGTAGTGTCGCTCCGTCGAGAGATACACGGTACGTCGCACGGCAGCGCAGCCGCTCCTTCGAACCATCGGACATGGAAATACTCCCATTTCCGGACCACGAGCCCGCGAAGCCGGAGAACGGAGCCGACTGCGCGTTCGCCGGCGCAGTCACAAATACGAGGAAAGATGCAGCTGCAACATGTCGACATTGTCTTTGGAGGGACATTTTAGATCCTATCGATGAAATCAAATTCGTTATGGCTCTCGTTTTCTTTTACCCTTTGAATCCCGATCGGCCGGTCGAGGTCGATTAGCGATCGGGCTCAGAACACGTGGCGCACTCACACTATAACCAAGCGACGTCTGAACCAGACCAAGCTCACATCCCTCGTCTCGAAAACCAAAGCGCCATGCCGCATTACATCGAAAAAACACGGGTGCCGACCCTTCAGATCGGCGACGTCGTCTTCACGGTCAATCAACCGGCACATAAAACCGCCGGTATGCAGTGACGCCGTCCAAGCCTGATGCCGCTCCTTAGTCGCTATGATCTCCGCTCTTTCGAGCTTGCGGGGCACCGGCAGATGCTAGTTGATCTCGGCCGAAGTGCCACGCAGCCTGATGAAGTCCCGCGGGATTCATTTGTCCCCGTAATAGCTACCGAAGTATTTAACGGGTGACCAATTCGGAAGAATCGCAGGAAGTTTTGGAGATAGAGTGCTGTAGTCCTGTGCACCAAACACAACCTTGCCGTCCATGATAGTTAGAACAGAAGAGACGGATTTGATCTGATCCTCCGGTACGGAAAAGTAATCCCTGTCGAGAATAACGAAATCCGCGAGATTGCCCGGCGCTATTAAGCCCATTTCGGATTCTGTATTCATGAACCACGCCGGGCCGCTGGTGAACAATTTAAGCGCCTCGGCGCGGGAGAGGCGGTTGTCCTTGGCAAGGACTTCGGATCCGGACACAGACTTTCCGGATACCATCCAGCTAATCCCGACCCAAGGGTTGAACGTGGCTGCACGGAACGCGTCGGTGCTCATGGCCAGCGGAATGCCACTGTCCACGAGCTTGCGCAGACGCGGGGTCTGCAAAGCCTTCTCGCGACCATGGGTTTTGATGAAAGCATCGCCGTGCAGCGCCATCTTGTGATCCAAGGCAATGCCGCCACCCAGCTTTTTCACCCGCTCGATGTTCTCGGGGCTAATGGTCTCAGCATGTTCAAGGCTCCATCGCAGACCATCGAACGGAATCTCTTCGTTTATTTTCTCCAGAGCGTCGAGAAAGGGGGAGATGTTCTCATTGTAGCTGATGTGCATGCGGAACGGGATGCGTCGCCGGACCAGCTTCATCACGTCCTGCTCGACGAAGCGCCGCATCTTCTCCGGCTCGATGATGACCGCCGGACGATCGAAGTTTTCGTGATCGTGCACTTCCCCGTTCAGAACTTCCCCAGCCCCTCGATATTCATGGCCATGTGCCAGGGTGGGGTGCAGGTTTTGCCCGGTGCTTATCGGCGCTGTTTTCGTGATCGCTTCGAGTTGCAGATCCACCATGTTTACCGGCCCGCCGTCGCCGAGTTGCAAATCCACAAAGGGCATGCGCACGTTAAGACGGTTGTCCCGTGCAAGCATGTCTACCCTTGCCTGGGCTGTCGGGTATGCCCACCTGCCGCCGTTATCGATGATCGAGGTCACGCCGAACCGGTTCAGACCGCGAATGATATAGATCAACGAACTCACTTCTTCGTCGAACTTGGGCTGCGGCACCATGGTCTCGAGGGTGAGAAACAACCAAGTGTAGCCGAAGACCACACCGGTGGGGTTGCCGCGGCTGTCCTTTTCGAATTCTGTGTCCGGCACCTTTGGGAACCGATCGGTGCCCATGCCAAGTGCCTCCATCGCCCGCGTGTTCAAGAAAGCGCGGTTATAGGCATATTGCACGATCAACGGGCGATTGGGCACGGCCTTGCGCAGTTCGTCCAAAGTGGGAAAGCGGTTCTCCTCGAATTGGTATGGGGACCAGCCTCCGATTACTTTGACCCATTGACCCTCCGGCGTGCGTTCGGCCTGCTCGCTTAGCATCGTCAACGCCTCACGCAGCGTCGGTACGCCATCCCACCGTACATTGTAGTTATAAGCCATGTCGTTGAGTACGTGCGTATGAGCATCGATTATGCCGGGGATGAGCCTTCGGCTGCGCGCATCAATCACCTTGGTCGTGGAATTCTTCAGACCAAGAATGTCCACATCAGAGCCGACGGAATAGATGCGGCCTTTTTTGACGGCCAAAGCCGTAGCTTCGGGCTGCCCAGGATTGCCGGTGAAGATCTTTGCGTTGATAACGATTAGATCAGCGCCAGGCTGTTCCTGCGTCGTTTGTGCCTGAGCCGCGGAGAACGAAGCAATCGTCACAAACGCGATGAATATTTTTTTGATCATTTTACTCTCGTCGGCAATTTTAAGGTCGATCGGCCTCGCCAGAGGGTAGCCGTCATGGCACGTTCCTCGTCGCAGGAGGCAGGATGGCGAGCATCGACATCTACCGTTTGCCAACTCGCAATTCACCGCGATCAGCCAGCACGTCAACGTGCTCCGTGCGCGCCAGCCCCGTTCCCATGCGCTAGAAAGCGCGATCCAAGTCCTTGCATGCCGTTGTCAAAGTTGGCTGGTTGGACGACAAACGCCCTTATGACGATGCCTAAACGGCTAGTACCATTGACGTTTATTCGACGGTAGTTAGTCGCAGCGATACACTGTGTCGCAGAACCGGGAACGAGCCGGTGACTTGCACTAGACGATAGCGCATACTCGAATGCGCCAACCGAGCGCCGGCTTCAGGAACGTCAGGCGATCGCGTGATAGCAGCATTGTCGGTAGTCGGCAGCCAAACATCCTCCGAGAAAGCGGCAAGACATTGAACCGGACGCGCGGGAAGATCCGACCCGAGCGAATGCCGTTGCCGCTGCGAAAGGTCAAAGGGCTTTGATGGACGCCAAGCTCTTCTTCAAGTCGAGCGAGGCGCCTGCTGACAATAGATTTGGGAACGCCAAGCCGGTGCGCAGTTGGCGTTATCCCTTCCCCGTCGGCAACCTCAATAAAGGCACGTAAGTCTTCATTTCCGCTACAATAGTCCGTTTCTGATTTCGCGACACGGTATGTCTCAAGACAACCCCAAGGCCACGTATAACTGCGTTCCTAGTTTCGCGACACAGTGTGACAAACAACGATCCTACCGGACCGTTAGCGATACTGGCAAACTCCACACCGGTGTCGTCGCACGGGGCGGGAATCCGCATTCAAAACTTAAGCGCATAAGGTTTTCATGAAATTCCGCAACGGCCTTTCTTCACTTCTTCGTCCCGAGGACTCGGCTCTCGTTCTGATCGATCATAAGCCTTTCCAGCTTACGAACGTGAATAGCCATGACTCTCAGGCGGCGCTGAACAATTTCACCGCTCTGGCGAAGCTTGCAAAAGCCTTCAATGTTCCGACGATCCTCACCAGTGTGCTGGCGGCTCGTGGCGGCGTTCTCTTCAAGCAAATCACTGACGTGTTCCCGGATCAGGAAGTGATCGACCGCACCTGGGGAACGCTTGCGAGCACAAGAGGGTGGTCGATCTGGTCAAGGCGACCGGCCGCAAGCAACTGGTCGTCGCAGGCCTGCGGACCGAAGTCTGCCTCGCATTGATCTCGCACCTCGGCGGCACCGGCATTGCGTTTGAGTGGGAGCAGCAGCTTCTGAATACGCCTGTGCCGTCCCCGGCTTAACTTCAGCGGGGTGACGAGGTGCGTGCAGAATGCATTACGTAATCGCTCTATGTGTATTGGACTTCGTCATTCCGACAAGACTGACTCTCATCTTCAAAAGCGTCTGCAGCCGCGCCAGGCGAGCGCGATTGCGGACAGTAAGGCGGAGCGTCGCGTTCGCGACGTCACTCGCCGCTATGCCGCTTGTTGCGCAGGCGCAGGTTAGGACCGATGTCGAGCGCGCACCGACACTGACCAACGAGCGTTATAACGAGAATTGGACATATCTCGCGAATCCCGCGTCGCGCACGGGTCGCTGGACAGAGCCATTCAAGTACATTCCGCTTGGTGATGACCGATCTACGTATCTCGTGACGGGCATGGAAGCCCGCTCTCGCTACGAGGGCTATGCCAATGTAAACTGGGGATCGGCGCCGAACGATAGTTACATCTGGCATCGTTTCATGCCGTATGTCGACCTTCACGCGGACAGTGTCCGATTTTTTGCGCAACCCATCGTTTCTGCGATCTCAGGCGTCGACCGTCCAACGCGGCCCGTCGATACGACTGGCACCGATATGCTTCAGGCGTTTGGTGAGGTCCGGCTGGATGTCGCGGATCGTACCTCGCTGAGCTTGTCGGCGGGACGTAAACTGGTATCGCTGGGCGCAGGCCGCTTTATCGACACGCGTTATGGCGTCAATATTCCTCAGGCTTTTGAGGGCGCAGACGCGACGCTAACGGGTCAATTCCGCCAGGTCACCGCTCTGTATTATCGCCCTGTCGACAACAGGCCGGACGATTTCGACGATCGCAGTTCGCGGCAGAAAGCCGTTTGGGGCGTCTATGCGACCCAATGGCTGAACGCGACGCATGCGAATGGCGTCGACGCCTTTTATCTGGGTTTGCGTGACAACGCTGCGGTCTATGACCAAGGCACCGGCAAAGAGGTCGTTCACACCTTTGGAAGCAGGGTTTTTGGAGATACCGGCTCCTGGCACTGGAATATCGAAGGCGCACTTCAGGGTGGTCAATTCGCAGGTTACCGTCGGACCGGCTGGGGAGTCGGCGGCGAAGTCGGCTACCGTTTCCTGGACGCTCCCATGAAGCCGGATGCGAGCTTTACGGCTGAAGTCATATCGGGTGATGACAACCCGCGTGATCAGCAACTTGGGACGTTCAATCCTCTCTTCCCACGCGGCAAGTACTTCGGCGCGTTATCTCCAATCGGACCCCGCAATCTGATTCGTGCGCGGCCCAGCGTAACGATTGAGCCCTATAAGGATGTTGCAGTGACGCTCACGGGAGCCGCTTACTGGCGGCAGAGCCTGGCTGACGGCGTTTACGGCATTGCAGGCAATGTCGTGCGAAGCGGCAAGGACAGCACAGCGCGTTTCATCGGCACACAGCTCGAACTTGCCGTCGCCTGGCAGGCAACGCCGGAACTCAATCTGACAGCATCCCTGAGCGCGTTCCGGGCGGGGTCGTTCATACGGGAAACCGGACCGGCGCAGACCATAAAGATGCTTGGCGTCATGGCGACCTACAGGTTCTGACCATAAAGCACCCGCCTCGCTCATCCGCACACGTACCTGCATCAACCAATGAAACGAAAGGCTATTGATGGAAATCGGAATAGACAGTTTTGCAGCCATTCTCCCTGACCCGCAGAACGGAAAACTTCCGTCGGCAACTGAGCGAATGGCCAATCTCATCGAAGAGGTCGAAGTTGCCGACCGGGCCGGGCTGGACGTGTTCGGGATCGGAGAGCACCACCGCGCGGAATTTCTCGATTCTGCTCCTACGATCATTCTGGCGGCAGCAGCGGCGAGAACGTCGAAAATTCGACTGACAAGCGCAGTCACTGTCATCAGCGCTGCCGATCCCGTGCGTGTGTTTCAGGAGTTCGCGACCCTTGATCTCATCGCCAAGGGCCGCGCCGAAATCGTCGTCGGTCGAGGGTCATTCGCCGAGGCGTACCCGCTGTTCGGCCTGGCTGCGCGGGACTACGATGATCTATTTGCCGAGAAGCTCGATCTGCTGCTCAAGCTTCGAGAGGCGACCCATGTGAAATGGCAAGGCCGTTTCCGACCTGCGCTCGATCTTCAGGGAATCTATCCGCGACCGCATCAAGCGCGGCTGCCGATCTGGGTCGGCGTCGGAGGAACACCGGAATCGTTCGTTCGTGCAGGTAAGCTCGGACTTCCGCTCATGATCGCGATTATCGGCGGCACGTTCGAACGCTTTCGCCCGCTCGTCGATTTGTATCGCGAAGCCGGTGCCAGGGCCGGGCATGCTCCCGAAAACCTGCCGGTCGGCATCCATGCCATGGGCTTCGTCGGCGACTCCGACGCCGCTGCTGCCGATTCCTTTTTCCCGGGCTGGGCGCATCTTACGGGGAAGATCGGCCGCGAGCGTGGCTGGTCGCCGCCGACACGTCAGCAATTCGACTACATGGCGGGTTCTGAAGGAGCCTTCCTGGTCGGCAGTCCGGCGACGGTTGCCGCGAAGATGCTTCACGCAAGCGAGGTGCTTGGTGGGCTTTCGCGCATCACGTTCCAGATGAGCACTGCATCTCTTGAGACGTCCGCGATGAAACGGTCGATCGAGCTCCTCGGTACTGAAGTAGCGCCGATCGTTCGCGCGGCTCCCGGGATACTGCGGCGCATGCCGGGGCCAGCGTAATGCGGCCGAATGCGCTTCCGGAAAGCTCACAACGAGAGGAAGAATGTCAACGTTCACCACGACAGATGGCACCAGCATTTTCTACAAGGACTGGGGTCCGCGAGACGCCAAGCATCGCTTTGAGCTACCCATCGATGAGAGCGGGATAGCGGCAGCGTATTGCAGCTTTACAGGAGATAAAATCGTCCTCACGCACACGATTGTCCCGCAGCAGTACGAGGGACGAGGCATCGGCTCTCGTTTAGCACGCGGCGACTTCGGTGCGAGCGGTCGCGAGGTCGTCCTCGATTGGCCATCCATGACCGCCTACTGCGAACGCCATTCCGAGTATTCGGACATCGTATTCGGCGCAACCCGATCAGGAGAAACAAGATGATGGAATTGATTATTGAAGAGCGGCGTCGCAACCTCGGTGGCAGCTTTGAAGTCGGCCGCGTTCTGCCCTTTGCAAAACGACGCATGGTCGGCCCCTTCATCTTCTTCGATCACATTGGCCCAATGGATATTCCGGCGGGTATTGATCGCAGCGCAGACGTGCGGGCTCATCCGCATATCGGTCTTTCGACGGTGACTTATTTGTTTTCCGGCGAGATTATGCACCGGGACAGCCTTGGCTATGAGCAAGCGATCCGCCCCCAAGAGGTAAACTGGATGGTTGCTGGCCAAGGCATCACGCATAGCGAACGCTTCGAGCATGCGCGGGCACATGGTGACCGGCTTCACGGCATACAGGCCTGGGTGGCGTTGCCAACAGGGATGGAAGAAGTTGCTCCATCCTTCAACCACTATTCTGGAAGCGCCCTGCCTCAATGGGATGACAAAGGAGTTGTCGGCCAGCTCATTGCTGGCAGCGCATACGGCCTGACGGCTTCTGCACAGACGCATTCGCCGTTGTTCTACGCGCATCTTGCGATGGAGCCCGGTGCAACCGCAGAAATTCCGAACGGTCACAAGGAGCGTGCGTTCTATATAGCGACAGGCGCGGTGGAAATGGATGGCGTCCAATACGAGGCGGGAAAAATGCTCGTACTCGATCCGACTGCTTCGCGCGTCAAGGCGTTGAAACAATCCACACTCATGGTTCTCGGCGGCGAACCGGTTGGCGAGCGGCTTCTCTACTGGAACTTTGTATCCTCGTCGCGCGAGCGGCTGGTGCAAGCGGCGGAGGACTGGAAAGCCGGAAAGATGAAGCTTCCGGATGCGGACGATAAAGAATTCATTCCGCTTCCTGACGGCCCGATACCCGGTACCTCGCTGAAAGCACCCTCCAAACTTACGGCATGAGCGACCTCATGGCTGACGCAAATCTCGGCGCGACGATCGGACCTGCCGTCGTCCTTATGGGCGCGGCTGTTGTTGCGGTCCCGCTATTCCGGCGGCTCGGGCTTGGTTCGGTTCTTGGCTATTTCGCCGCTGGGCTCCTAGTCGGCCCGTCTGCGATGAGCGTATTCAGCGATCCCAACGCCATCTTGCATTTCTCAGAACTGGGGGTGGTCATGTTCCTGTTCGTGATCGGACTGGAGTTGCGGCCGCAGAAGCTATGGGCGATGCGCGGCCAGATATTCGGTCTGGGATTGGTTCAGGTCTTCGCGGCGGTTGCAGCGCTCACGCTGACGGGCCGGCTGATCTTCGATCTTCCGGGTCCTGCTGCCTTTATTGCTGCAGCTGGCTTCGTTCTTTCTTCGACCGCCGTAATCATGTCCCTGTTGCAGGAGCGCGGCGAATTGTCGGGCGCTCAGGGCCAGAAGTCTGTCGCGATCCTGCTTTTTGAAGATTTGATGATCGTACCGCTTCTGGCGGTCGTCGCGTTTCTATCGCCAGTAACGCACGGCGCACAAAAATGGACCGATATCGCGCTCGCGCTTGCCGCCTTGCTCCTGCTGTTGGCGGTGTCGCGCTGGACGCTCAATCCGTTCTTTGCGCTCTTGGCAAAAGCGCGGGCCCGCGAAGTGATGACGTCGGGGGCATTGCTCGTTGTTTGCGGCGCGGCGTTGCTAATGGACGCCGTCGGGCTCTCCATGGCGATGGGGACCTTTCTCGCCGGGGTGATGCTTTCGAATTCAAGCTACCGCCACCAGATCGAGAGCGACGTTGAGCCGTTTCGCGGCCTGCTGATGGGCTTGTTCTTCATGGCGGTCGGCATGTCGCTCGACCTGTCCACCGTCGCAGCAGAATGGCGGCTTCTGCTATGCTTGCTGCCCGCCTTTATCATCGCCAAGGGTATCGTGGTGTATGCCGTCGCACGCCTGTTCGGCACGGATAACACACACGCCATTCACCGGACCTCGATGTTCCTGCAAGGCGGCGAGTTTGCCTTCGTGCTCTATACGGCTGCTGCATCCGGGGGCGTGATCAATGCCCGCGAAAACGCGCTATTCGGCACGGTCGTCATCCTGTCCATGGCTTTGACCCCGCTGCTGATCCTTGTGGTCGATGGTTTGCTGCGCGGTAAGGTATCGATGGAGGACGTCGAAGCGGCCCGAGACCTGAAAGGCCGCGTGCTTCTCATTGGTTTCGGGCGCTTCGGTCAAATTGCTTCCCAGGTGTTGTTGTCGAAAGGCGTCGAGCTTTCAGTGATTGATCGCGATCCCGACCGCATTCGCGATGCCGATCGATACGGGTTCAAGGTATTCTTCGGTGACGGCACCAGGCTCGACACGCTACGCACGTCCGGCGCAGGTGAGGCCGACGCAATCATGATTTGCATCGGCGCGCCGAAGGAGACCATGCAGATCGTCGAGCTGGCGCAACACTCGTTCCCGCAAGCGAAGGTCCTTGTAAGAAGTTACGACCGCGTGCACTCCGTGGACCTACTTCGGGCCGGTGTCGATTATCAAATCCGCGAGACGGTGGAGTCGGCGTATTCGATGGGAGCGCAGGGTCTGCGGGAACTGGGCTTTGCGGAAGTCGATGTCACGGAGGCCGCTGACGATATTCGTCAGCGTGACGTCGAGCGCTTGTCGGAACAGGTGCAAGGCGACGCCATGTCGGGGATGAACAAGCTGCACTTACGACCTGTTCCAGAGCCGTTGACACATCGCCCAACGCGTGGCCCCGCGGGGGGCATTATCGAGCAGATCTAACGGTTTACCATTTCCGAACAGAAATCTTGAGACGCTCCCAGCAATGCGCAGCAAGCTCCGGCATAGGCCGCACCGAAGATCGAATTTTAGCGCGGGCTTCCAGTATCTTCATCTTCGCTGCAGAGAAAATCATACCCGTACGCATAGTGCGCGCCGCGGGTCTCGCCTCTCGGACCATGGATCGGCTGCCGCACGATGCCTTGGACGCTCATAAACACATGCTTGGCTTCTTCGAATTCGTCATCGTCGGGTCTATAATCCGCACCTTCGTCCAGCAGCCGCCCCTTGGCGGCATCGATCGCAATCGCCGAAATCATATGAGCAGCGCGAGGGCGGATCCGCGAACGCGCATTCGACTACGATCAATGCCAGGCGCAAGATCGATCGGCCCGATATGGTCAAAGAAGATGAAAGGACCGACCATGCGCCGCCTCGCGAACGGCAGCACGCGGCCGACTTCGAAGCTGCCGCCGAGATTCCGGCGCCGCTGCTCGATGACCATTTCTATCATGTTGTCTCTCCTGATCGGCCCGTGCCGTCGCCGATGTCGGAATATTCGGGATGGCGTGCATAATAGGCAGCCATGAAGGGGCAGTGCAGGACTGCCTTGCGTTCGCTCGCACGGATCGCATCGAAGACGCCGCGTGCGAGCCGCGAAGCAATCCCTTGCCCGGAGAATCGCTGCGGAACTTCAGTGTGGGTGAGGATGAGCCGATCGCTTTCGTTGCGATAGTAGGCAGCCGCGATCTCGCGGCTGCCGTCGATCGCTAGTTCGAAACGATGTTCGGCGGGGTTGTCCCTAACTGCGCTCATGCCCCGGCCCGGTCCTCGATGAACGCCAGCAGATCGGCGTTGATGAGATCGGGATGCGTGGCGAACAGGCCGTGTGACAGGCCTGGATAGGTCTTCAGCGTGCCGTTCGTCAGCAGGTCGATCGCCTTGCGCGCCGAAGCGTCGATCGGCACTACCTGGTCGTCCTCGCCATGCATCAGCAGGACCGGCAGGGAGACGGCCTGAAGGTCCTCGGTGAAGTCCGTCTCCGAGAAGGCGGCGATGCAGTCGTAGTGGGCCTTGGCGCCGCCCATCATCCCCTGCCGCCACCAGTTGCGGATCAGCCCTTCGCTTACGTCCGCGCCCTCACGGTTGAAGCCGTAGAATGGCCCGGCAGGAACATCGAGGAAAAATTGCGCACGGTTGCGAGCGAGCGCCTCGCGAAATCCGTCGAACACCTCCATCGGCAGGCCTCCAGGATATCGCGGTGTTGCGAGCATGATCGGCGGCACCGAACCGATCAACACCGCCTTCGACACGCGGCCAAGCTCGCTGCGGGCGACATAGCGGATCACCTCCCCGCCGCCGGTCGAGTGTCCGACGTGGATCGCGTCTTTCAGGTCGAGCTCCGAGACCAACGCCGCGACATCGGCCGCGTAGGTGTCCATCTCATTCCCCGTATCGGTCTGGTCGGAGCGACCGTGCCCGCGTCGGTCATGCGCAATGACGCGATAGCCCTTGCTGAGGAAGAACAGCATCTGAATGTCCCAATCGTCTGCGCTCAATGGCCAGCCGTGATGGAACATGATGGGCTGGGCCTTTCTCGGACCCCAGTCCTTGTAGAAGATCCGGGTGCCATCCCGCATTGCCAGCATCGCCATTTTTGATCGTTTTCCTTTCTTGTGATTAAGATGGAAATCAGCTCAGGCCGATAATATTCAGGCGGAGTGCATCCAGCTCCGCGTCGGGCTTTTCGTGGGCCGCTCTCAGCATCTGCTCGGCGTCGGCACCGACCACCGCGCGGCTCGGCGCAGGATGTTGCTCGGCGATATCGATCACGCGCGCTGCGGCTTCAGCCGACTCGATTCCGGTCGCCTGCATGCTGTCGAACCAGTCCGCGAAGGTGCCGAACGACTTGCCGTAGAGTTTGCGCTGACCTGACGTCATTCCGTTTGTGATCCGCGCCAAGGCCGCCGTCTTCGCTGGACCGCCGGTCTTCATGTTGCCGGTGGACACGACCACGACCTCGATGCCGAAAGGCTTCAGTTCGGCGCGGTAGACAGCCGAGAACACCTCCATCGCCGCATGCGACGCACCCGACGGTCCGCTGAACGGCAATGGCAAGCTCGCCATCCATGTGCTGACCTGCACGATCCGTCCGCGCGCATTCCGTAAGGCCGGCAAGAACGCGTTGATCACTAAAAGGGCGCCGAACACGTTGACTTCGAATTCCTGCCGGATGGCGTCGGGCAGAAGGATCTCGATCGGACCGTGAGTGAGGATGTCGGCATTGTTGATCAGGAGGTTGAGCCCGGCCGCGCCAAGTGCTTCAGTCACACCGGAGGCCCAAGCCTCCACGCCCATCGCCTTTGTGACGTCGCAGACGGTCAGGCTGACACGTCCGCCGGAAGCGTCCCTGAGATCCTGAACCTCCGCGGCGGACATCGCCGTGCCGAAGACGATGTAGCCCTTGGCGGCGAGTCCGAGCGCAATGTCGCGGCCAAGGCCGGTGCCGGCACTGGTGATTACAACGGAACGGCCGGATCGTGGAGATGTGGATATCATCACGTGTTTCCTTCCAGAGACGGAACACTCCTCACGGATTTGCGCCAGCCGCCCGAACAATCGGCGCGACTTCGGTGCCTAGGAGCTCGATCGAGCGCTTCATCGCAGCGGTTTCGAGCGAAGCGGTGCTCATCTGGAATGTGACGCGCGAAACGCCGCCGAGCGCCTCGCTGGCGTGGAGCATCTCGGCTGCGACCGTCCCCGGATCACCAATCAGGAACGCACCCTCCGGACCGGCCATTTCTTCGAACTGCCGCCGTGTCGGCGCCGACCAGCCGCCTTCACGGCGCGGGCGCAGTCGATGGCCCGCGCGCTTTCTCTTAGCGGCCCGTCCAAGGCGGGTGACGAGGATCGACAAGCATTCAACTCTTTTGCTACGCATCGCGCTTGCTTCTCGTCACCCAGTTCAAATCAGCCCGCGGCGCGCGGGACCGGAGTGTTGAGCAGCTGCTGCTCCCACAGATAGGCGATGCCACTGCCACCGACGTGCTGGATGATGACCTCCGTCAGCCCGGCAGCAGTCTTCGCACGTGCCCAGTCGCGCTGCCATTCAGCAGCGAGCGCCAGCCAGGTCATCATGTTGATGCCGGCTGCGATCATGCGCTGGATGGCAACCTCGTGAGCCTCCACCGAGGTGCCGCCCGACGCGTCGGTAATCACCGTGACGTCCCAGCCTTCACCGGCGGCCTGGATCGCAGGCATTGCGACGCAGATCTCGGTCCACAAGCCGGCGATAATCAGCTGCTTGCGACCCGTCGCCTTGACCGCATCCACCACCTTCTTATCTTCCCAGGTATTGATGAACGTCCGGTCGATCACCTCCTGGCCCGGGAACACATCGGTGACCTGCGGGAAGATGACGCCGCCCCGACCGGCGATCACACTGGTCAGGATCGTGGGAACACCGAAGACCTTTGCGGCTTTCGCAAGCGCCGTCGTGTTGTTCACGACCGCCTGAGGGTCGTGGCTGTTCAGGTTGGCGAGCTGGTAGGGCTGGTGGTCGATCAGAACGAGTACCGAGTCCTCGGGACGAAGAAGCGACGCAAGGCCGTTGCGAAAGGTCATGAATATCCTCTACTGCCGTTAGATGAGGCTGATTTGTGGGAGACATCCGCCGACTGCGACGACGTCTGCGTGGACAGTGCCATTCCCATTTGCGATACGGTAGCGCTCGCCCTTGCCACACTGTGTCGCAAAAACAGGAACGCTAGAATTGGACATCGAAGAACTGCGAACATTCGTAGAGGTCGCTGACGCCGGCGGAGTATCACATGCTGCGCGTCGGCTCGGGGTCTCCAAGTCGATCGTTAGTCGGCAGCTCGCTCGGCTTGAAGCAGAGCTCGGCGTCCAGCTGCTCGCACGAACCACTCGCGGCGCCGTACTCACAGAGGCGGGTTCCACATTCCGAGATCACGCCGCCAGAGTCTGCGCCGAGATCGATGTTGCCAAGGAAACGATCCTACCCGCAGGTGATCTTCGCGGCCGCTTGCGGATTGCTGCACCACTTACCTTTGGCCCGACACATCTTGCTCCGGTGTTCGCCGAAATGGCGCGACGTTACCCTCAGCTTGGCATCCACACCTGCTACACTGATCGCTTCGTAGATCTCATCGCAGAGGGTTATGATTGTGCGGTACGGCTTGGCCACCTTCCGGACTCTAACCTGATCGCAAGGCGCGTCGGACCGATCTATGGGAAGTTAGTTGCGAGTCCGGAGTATATCAAAGCGCACGGATCGCCTGAGACACCGGATGAACTCCTCACGCATCAGTCTGTCATGCAGGGCACTGAAACCTGGCAGTTCATGGATGGTGAACAAATCGTCACGGTGCGACCGCAGGGGCGCTTCAAGGCCGACAACGGCACAGCGCTGGTCACTGCCGCCATAGCAGGACTCGGCATCGCTTATCTCCCCGAGGGCCTGATCCATGAGCATCTGGCCTCTGGCACGCTTGTTCCGGTCATGACCCGGCACCCGATACGTCCGGCGGGTGTATTTGTCGTCCGGCCACCAGGCCAGCATCCCGCTCGCAAGATAAGAATCCTCACCGAAATGCTGATCGAGTGTTTCGGAAAAGCTCCGGACGTTGTCGGCACTGCACCTGTCTGAGTGGAGCACTGAGCCAAGGTGGATAAGTGATATGCGCGATCTAGGTCCCTCAAGCGTTCGCGAACGGATAGATCAACACTCCCGACGCCATCTCCTGCGGAGCCACGACGACTTGCCGTGAGCCGTCTCTGAACTGGTCGACACTATTGCTAACGACGCCCTGGAACTGCACCTGCAACACGCGGGGATGCGTCCACTCGCCGCGCGACCCGAAGGTGATGTTGCCCATAACTGTCGAGAACACCGCACGTCGCGTGAACTCAGAGAGCGCGGCGTCGTCCAGACTTCCCGTGCCCTCAATAGCCAGGCCCACGACCTGCATCTGCGAGCAGGCCAATGGCGCCATATAGTGCCCGAGTGGATCCACACCTGATCCTGCGGCGCGCGACCTGTAGGTCTCCAACAGCGCACTAACGCCCTCAAAGGCCAAGGAGGGTGCCGGGACCCAATATTCATAGTTCACTATCCCGTTGAGCAGCGGCCCGAGCTTGCTCTTAACATCAGCATTCTGCGGGCCGATCATGCTCAGGCCGACCATTTTTGGCCGGAAGGGGTGCCTTTCGAGGGCTTGAACGAGATCGATCGTATCCTGGAGGTACGAGCACAGGAACAGAAGATCAGGTCCGCTTTGTGCCACGTCGTCGAGAAGCGGCGCGAAATTGCTGGCTGCGAGCGGATAGGTTGCCTCGTGAACTACCTCAAACCCGTATTTCGCCGCATTGGCTTTGGCACCAAGAATCGGGTTCCGGGAAAATACAGCGCCAGCCGAGAGCAGTGCCACAGTCGTCGGCCGAGGGGTTTGCCGAGCGGCGGTTTCGAAGAAGCCCTCTGTGAGCGCGACATTGGGGTCCGGCCCCGTCGGAATCATAGCGAAGTAGTTTTCGTAGTTCAGTTCGTTGTTAGCGCCGAGCGCCATAAGCCCAACGAAGTAACGCTGGCGTGAGATGATCTCGGGCATGGCGGCAAGGTTGGTGTTTGTTCCGTACCCCCCAATGACGAGATCCACCCCATCCTCGTCCATCAGGCGCGCGTATAGCGACGCCACGCGAGACGCGTCCCCTTCATCATCGTAGCGGACTAACTCCACCGGGCGTCCAAGAAGGCCGCCACCACTATTTACATCATCACGCCAGATATCATGCGCGAGCTGCGCGGACTTACTGTTCCCCGACAGCGGTCCGGTGAGCGATAGGCAGTAGCCGATCCTGATCGGCGAGGAGTCAGACGTCATTGGTTAAGCACCCGGCTGATCAAGGAAAACATGGAGGGACCGGATGACTCCACCCTCGAAAAGCGCCAAGTCTTGGCGACGGCTCGAACACCCGAAACGGCGGCGCGCGTGAGATGCGGGATCGGCCCGTCGCCGAGGTCGCGGTAAGTGACGCCGGCGTCGGGGTTCGCCCTCAACAAGCGCTGTACGGCGTCTTCGACGAGAACCCGTGGTACAGACGCTTCGGCCGCGACGCTACTATTGATGACGAGGCTCTGGCGCACACAATACTCCACTTTGCTACGACTACGGACGTAACATTGCGGCAGGTACTCCTGTAGCGTCGCAAAGTGACTAGCTGTGTCGCGGAAAGTGGAACCCCAACAAGTTTGCTTTCGCCAAGAGCGGTCATTCGAAATCGTCCGGCAAAGCGACTGTGCGATTCCAAGTTCGCTCATCTCCCACGGGGTGAGAGACATCACCTGAGACTTCGGGCGAAGCTAGAGCCCATTTATGCGCCGACGCCTATGCGTCTAGCTGTCTACACGGACAAGATTACGCGGCGCCCGCCTCAGCGCCGCCGCTGGCTGCCAGAAGAGCCGGCCGAATGCAACGTCTGCACCGCCGCCGGGCCGCGCGCGAAAGGGCCCGAGCAAAAGCTTCCTGACGCTCTCCTCAGTCGACCTGCATCGGTTTTCCAGCTGAGCTCGGGTTGTTGCAACCAGCGAATGAACGATCCCACATGGAAATGGCCCTCCTCGCTATTGGAGGCGGGCCATTCAGGCGAGCTTTACCCGGGGCCCTCTGCCGGCGCCGTACAATTCCCAGATCTTGCACCGGCGAAACATTCGCTTTCTTCGGCGTTCCTACCCTAGCAACACAGCTTCGCATTTATCGACACTGATAGAGGGGGACCTCGAACACTAAGTTCGTGGATAAGGCTGTCGAACGCCTTTCGTTATACGAACGACCTGAGTGCTTGAAACAGCGATGATAGACAAGGCAAACATGATCGATCTGAGCGGGAAACGTGCATTGGTCACTGGCGGCTCGCGAGGCATCGGGGCCGCAATCGCGCTGACGCTGGCGGAGACCGGCGCTGACGTCGCGTTTACCTATCAGCATTCGGCCGAGAAAGCTGAAGCGGTGGCTAAGTCCATCAAGAGCATGCGGCGCCGCGCAATCGCGATCCAGGCCGATAGCGCCGACCCGGAAGCTATCGCGCGCTCCGTGAGTGAAGCCGTCTCAGCATTGGGAGGGCTCGATATTCTCGTCAACAGCGCCGCCATCGGTCACAACGGAACGATTGCCGACCTTAGTGTGAGCGAATACCAGGCCGTGATGGATGTCAATGTGCGAGCGCCAGTGCTGTTTGCGAAGGCAGCAATTCCGCATCTCGCCAAAGGCGGACGCATTATCTCGATCGGTTCGGGCCTTGGGGAGCGAGTCCCGTTCCCGGGCGTGACGGTCTATGCGATGTCCAAGGCGGCCCTTACCTCCTTCACCCGCGGGCTTTCGCGCGAACTAGGGCCAAACGGGATCACCGTGAACCTCGTGCAACCCGGCTCGACCGATACCGATTCAAACCCGGCGGACGGCGCGGCTGCCGACTTCCAGCGAGCCCTGACGTCTTTGGGGCGGTTCGCCGAGCCGCGCGAAGTCGCGAACGCTGTGGTCTTTCTTGCCAGTCCTGCGGCAAGCGTGATCACGGGCGCCATCCTGACCGCGGACGGGGGCGCGATCGCCTGAGCAAAATTGACCTTCGGCAGCGGTAGTGCGCCGGATCTTTCGCGACTATGTCGTAGGCAAGTCAGCGAAACGCATCGCTATGGAGCTAAATAAGGGTGGTGTTGCGGCACCCGGCGGTGGGGATTGGGGTTTCAGCACTATCAACGGTAACACCAAGCGCGGCAATGGCATTTTGAACAACGAAATGTATGTCGGCCGGATCGTTTGGAATCGACAACGATTCGTCAAAGACCCCGAAACTGGCAAGCGTCAGGCACGGATGGAGGGCTCGGCATCGATCGAGGCTGCTCGGTCCGAGATCAAACGGATAGATCGCGAACTCGATACCCTGCTGGACTTGATCCTCAAAGGTAGTGCTGCCGATAGGATCAATTCAAAGATGGTTCAGCTTGAGAGCCGTAAGGCCGAGCTCGAACAGGTATTGTCCGACGCGGATGAGCCGCCACCGCTGCTACACTCCGAGATGGCAACTTTCTATCGAGAACAAGTCAGGGCGCTGCATGAGGCGCTGCAGGCTGATACGGAGGCAACCCGGCTCAAAGCCGGGGAGGTCCTGCGTCCTCTCGTGAAGGAGATCGTCCTCACGCCCGGGGGCAAGGAACTGAAGATCGAGGTCCGAGGCGATCTGGCGGGAATCCTGGCAATTGCCCTCAAAACGAAGACCCCAGCCACGGGGGCCGGGGTTTCGCAATTTGAGTTGGTTGCGGGGATAGGATTTGAACCTATGACCTTCAGGTTATGAGCCTGACGAGCTACCGGGCTGCTCCACCCCGCGTTAAACCGGATTTCCGCCTTGCATGGAGAGAGGCCGAACGTGAGGCGGACAACGCTTGGAAGGGCGCCGCTCGATCCGTTCGAAGACTTCCTGAGAAGGCGACCCGGGGCCGAGGGCAACCGGGCGCGAGGCGTATGTATCAATGCTGATCCGCTTTGGAAAGCCCTTCGGCACAGGTTTTTTGAGGTTTTGTGACGGCCAGATTGACGGGATTCGTGCGCGAATCGGACGTTTGGAACCTCCCTTGCCGGAAAGGTCGCAAAAGTGGAGCCTTGGACCAAGAGAAACAGGGGGCGGCCGGGTGAAGCACAGCGAAACCCGGAGCCTGCCCGCGAAGATTCCCGGGTTACGCTGCGCTTCACCCGGGCTACGGATGATGGCTCAGTTCAGCAAGAACCCGCCGTCGACCGTCACCACAGTGCCGGTCATGTAGCGTGAGGCTTTTGAGGCCAGCAGCAGGATCGCGCCGTCGAGGTCGGATTCGGCCCCGATCCGGCGCTGCGGAATCCGCTTTGTCAGCTTCTCGCCGGCGGGCGTGGCCCAGAAATCGTGGTTCATCTCGGTGTCGATATAGCCGGGCGCCAGCGCGTTGACGCGGATGTTGTTGCCGGCGAGCTCCAGCGCCATCACCTTGGTGGCCTGGATGATGCCGGCCTTCGAGACCGTGTAGGGCGAGAGGAATTTCATCACGCTAAGGCCGAGCACGGAAGCGATGTTGACGATGTTGCCCCCCTGCTTGCGCGCGATCATGCGCCGCGCCAGTTCGGTCGCCAGGAAATAGGCGCCCTTGAGATTGGCGTTGATCACGGCGTCCCAATCTGCCTCGGTCTGCTCGGTCGACAATTTCTCGATGGCGATGCCGGCATTGTTGATGAGCACGCTGACCGGGCCGAAGGCGGCTTCCGCTGCGTCCAGCGCTTTGCCGATGCTGGCGATGTCGGTGACGTCCATCTGCACCGCGCTCGCGCGGCCGCCGTTGCCCCTGATCTCCTCCTCCAGGCTCTTCAGCTTGCCGGTCTGCCGCGCCGCCAGGACGACGGCGGCGCCATGCGCGGAAAGGACGCGGGCGAATTGCCGCCCCAGCCCCTGGCTCGCGCCGGTGATCAAGATGGTTTCCTGGCTCACATCGAACAGATCGGACATGGGTACGTTTCCTAGAACCTGATATGCGCGCATTGATACCTACGATTTCGGCCCATGCAACGCCGCAGGACTTACCAGGCCGCGCGGCGTTGGCTAAAGTGGCCAGCATCGAACATTTTAGAAACCGCCTGACATCACGGGAGTGAAACAGTGGATCTTGGGATCAAAGGCCGCCGTGCCATCGTTTGCGCCTCAAGCAAGGGTCTGGGCCGCGCCTGCGCCATCGCGCTTGCCAATGAGGGGGTCCATGTCACCTTGACGGCGCGCGGCGCGGACGCGCTGAAGAAGACCGCCGACGAGATCCGCAAAGCGCATCCCGACGTCACCGTCACCGAGATCGTCGGTGACATCACGACGCCCGCGGGCCGCGAGGCCGTGCTGAAGGCCTGCCCGGAGCCGGACATCCTGATCAACAATGCCGGCGGTCCGCCGCCCGGCGATTTCCGCAACTGGACCCGCGACGACTGGATCAAGGCGATCGACGCCAACATGCTGACCCCGATCGAGCTGATCAAGGCCACCGTCGACGGCATGATGGCACGGAAATTCGGCCGCATCGTCAACATCACCTCCGCCGCGGTGAAGGCGCCGATCGAGATTTTGGGACTTTCCAACGGTGCGCGCGCCGGCCTCACCGGCTTCGTCGCAGGCCTCTCGCGCAAGACCGTCATCAACAACGTTACCATCAATGCGCTGCTGCCGGGGCCGTTCGAGACCGATCGCCTGCTCGGCACTGCGAAACCGGAAGCCGAGAAGCGCGGCATCACGCCCCAGCAAGTGCTGACCGAGCGCGCCAAGCTCAATCCCGCCGGTCGCTTCGGTGATCCCGAAGAGTTCGGCTACGCCTGTGCGTTCCTGTGCGGCGCCAAGGCCGGCTTCATCACCGGCCAGAACATCCTGCTCGACGGCGGCGCCTTCCCGGGCACGCTGTGAGGATGGGCACGCTGTGAGAGCGGTCTGGTATGAGCGGACGGGGACCGGCGGCGGAGGTCCTGACTTTCGGCGAAGTACCGACGCCGGCGGCGGGTGCGGGCGAAGTGCGCATCCGCCTCGAAGCTTCCGGCGTCAATCCCGCCGATGTCGGCCGCCGCGGCGGCAATTATCGAGCGATGGAATATCCGCGCGTGATCCCGAACAGCGATGGTGCGGGGATCATCGATCAGGTCGGCGACGGCGTGAAGCGGTTCAATGTCGGTGACCGGGTCTGGCTGTTCAACGGCCAGCGCAACGGTCGCGCCTTTGGCACCGCCGCGGAATATATCCCGCTCCTCGAGCACCTCGTGACGCCGCTGCCGGACAACCTCACCTTCGCGGAAGGCGCCACCCTCGGCATCCCCGGCATGACCGCGTGGTGCTGCCTGTTTGCGGACGGGCCGATCGTGGGCAAGACCGTGCTGGTTACCGGCGGCGCCGGCGCAGTCGGCCACTATGCCGTGCAATTGGCGAAATGGGGCGGCGCCGAGGTGATCGCAACCGTCAGCTCACCGCACAAGGCCGAGCAGGCGCGCCGCGCGGGCGCCGATCTCGTGATCAACTACAAGGAGGAGGATGTCGTTGCGAAGGCCATGGCCTTCACCCATCAACGCGGCGTCGATCGCGTGGTCGATGTCGATTTCGGCGGCAATCTCGCTGCTACGCTGAAGCTGATGGCGGTCAATTCCACGATCGCCGTCTACGCCACCAACGGCAATCGCAACCCCGTCGTGCCGATGCGCGAATTGATGCAGAAATGCATCGCCTTGCGCGCGCTGGTGCTGTTTGCGTTACCACTGCCCTTGCTCGCCGCGGCGCAAGCCGACATCACGAAATGGCTCGCGGCCGGACCGCGCCTGCACAACATCGCCGGGCAGTTTGCGTTGTCGGAGACGGCACAGGCTCATCTGGCGGTTGAGAAGGGCGACAAGCTCGGCACCGTTATCGTTGATTGCGCTCGTTGACCGACCGCTCACTCTCGCTGGATGAGTCCGCCGAAGTGCGCTCGTCGGTCCAGGGACGATCGAACTGCTCGAGCCCCTCGGCCAGCAGATCGCCCAGCATGGGTTCGCCGAGCAGATAGCGCGCGGTGCGTCCGTTATATTGATCGGCGGCCTCTCGCCTCAGATCGTCCCATTCCTCGATCGGGCGATCGCCGCGCCCAAGCCGCATCAGGGCGACGAGGTCGATCTGCTCGTCTTCGGAAAGAGCGCGGATGAAGCCCCTGATTTCCCGCTCGACCGGATCCTGGCCATCATCTTCCAGCACATCGATCATCTCGTCGTCAGTGGCGTTCGAGCCGGAATCCGGGTCGGATGCCGCTTCCTTGACATCGAATTCCCGCGCTTTCTCGATCAAAAAACCGACTTTATCGGTCGATATCGACAGTTCGGCCATTGCGCGCTCCTGTTCTCGCGATCCGATAACGCCGGATCATCCGAGATGATCCATTGCGCGGGCAAGCGGAAACCAGCATCTTCGCAATAACAAGCGTTTCAATAAGGAAGCCGCCGATGGAGTGGAAAGTAGGCAGGGTCAAGATCACCAAGGTCGTCGAATTGGAGACGGTCGGGCATACCCGTTTCATCCTGCCGCTCGCGACCAACGAGGAAGTCCAGAAGCTGCCCTGGCTCATTCCGCATTTCGCCACCGACGAAGGCCGGCTGAAAATGTCGATCCATTCGCTGCTGGTGGAGACGCCGACACGGCGGATCATCGTCGACACCGGGCTCGGCAATGACAAGCAGGGTCGCAACGTGCCGAGCTGGAACAACCGCAAGCATCCCTTCCTGGAGACGTTGACTGCGGCGGGCTTTCCCCCCGATAGCATCGACACCGTGCTGTGCACGCACCTGCATGTCGACCATGTCGGCTGGAACACGAAGCTCGTCGACGGCCAATGGGTGCCGACCTTTCCCAAGGCCCGCTACGTATTCGGCCGGACCGAATTCGAGCATTGGCGCGACCACGGCAAATCGCCTGACCAAATCGCGGTGTTCACCGATTCCGTGAAGCCGATCGCGGATGACGACAGGGCCGACCTCGTGCCCTCCGACCACCGCCTGACGGAGGAGATCACGCTGATCCCGACGCCCGGCCACAGCCCGGGCCATATGAGCATCCACATCCGCTCCGACGGCGAGGAAGGGCTGCTCACCGGCGACGTCGCCCACCATCCCTGCCAGATGGCCCATCCGGACTGGTCCTCGACGGCGGATTCGGACCATAAGCAATCGGCGGCGACGCGGCGCGAATTGTTCTCCCGCTTTGCCGATACGCCGACACTGGTGATCGGCGGCCATTTCACCGCCGGTCACATCGAGCGCGAGGGGGAGGCCTTCAAGTTCATCGCGCTGGAACGGATCTAGCGCCCACACTACCTGCGTTTGCCCACCCCACCCCGCGCTTTCGGCAGTTGAATTTCGCGCCGTGCTGCTCCATGAAGCGCCCTAAGTCCGCAAAGTCCAAAAACCCCTGTAGGGAGTGATCAAAAATGAAGCTTGTTCGTTACGGCGCGAAGGGTGAGGAAAAGCCCGGCCTGATCGACAAATCCGGCCAGTTGCGCGACCTGTCGGCGCATCTGAAGGACCTCACCGGCGAGGCCTATTCGCCGGAATCCCTGGCCAAGCTGGCCGCGCTCGACCCGTCCAAGCTGCCTTCAGTTCCCGGTAACCCGCGCTTCGGCGCGCCGGTCACCGGAATCTCGAAATTCGTCGCCATCGGGCTGAACTACACCGACCATGCCAAGGAAACCGGCAATCCGATTCCATCCGAGCCGATCTTCTTCCTGAAGGCCAACACCGCCCTCTCCGGCCCGAACGACGCCGTGGAGAAGCCGCGCGGCTCGACCAAGCTCGACTGGGAAGTGGAGATCGCCGCCATCATCGGCACCCGCGCCAAGTACGTCTCGGAGGCCGACGCGCTGAACCATGTCGCCGGCTATTGCGTCTGCAACGACGTCTCCGAGCGCAATTTCCAGATCGAGCGTCTGGGACAGTGGACCAAGGGCAAGTCGCACGACACCTTCGGCCCGCTCGGCCCTTGGCTCGTCACCAAGGACGAGATCCCGAACGTGCAGAGCCTCTCGATGTGGCTCGACGTCAACGGCCAGCGCCGCCAGACCGGCTCGACCTCGACCATGATCTTCTCGATGGCCAAGTGCATCTCCTACGTCTCGCAGTTCATGACGCTGCTGCCCGGCGACATCGTCACGACCGGCACCCCGCCCGGCGTCGGCACCGGCATGAAGCCGCCGCAGTACCTCAATGTCGGCGACGTCGTGACGCTGGGCATCGAGAGCCTGGGCGAGCAGCGCCAGGAGATTGTCGCGGCGTAATGCGGCGCTTCACCGGTGGGCGCTAGCTCGTCATGGCCGGGCTTGTCCCGGCCATCCACGCTTGTCGCTTCGAGGACGTGGATGCCCGGGACAAGCCCGGGCATGACGGCGAAACAGAACTCCCGAGGGAATTCACCCAGATGAAGCTTACCTTCTCGCCCGCCTCGCCATTTGCCCGCAAAGTGCGCATTGCTGCGATCGAGACCGGGCTGATCGACAAGATCGAACTGGTGCCCGCCACGGTCGCGCCAGGCACCGCAAACGATGCCTACACGCGCGACATCAACCCGCTGAAGAAACTGCCGGTCCTGATCCTCGATGACGGCGACGTCATCCTCGATTCCTACGTCATCGTCGAATATCTCGACGATCTCGCCGGCGGCGGCAAATTGATTCCGGCCTCCGGACCGGCGCGTTGGAAGGCGAAAACCGACCACTCGCTGCTGCAGGGCATGCTCGATTCCATGCTGTTGTGCCGGTACGAGAAGATGGTGCGGCCGCAGGGCTTGCAGTGGCAGGCCTGGTATGACGACCACTGGAACCGGGCCTGGGCCGGCATGGCGCGGTTCGAGCAGCGGGAGGATGTGCTTTCCGGGCCGTTCAACGTCGCGCAGATCGGACTGGTTTGCGTGCTCGGCTATGCCGACCTCCGCTTCTCCGACTGCGGCTGGCGCAAGGCCTATCCGAAGCTTGATACGTTCAACCAGAAGATGCTGGAACGGCCATCAGTCAAGATCTCGGTGCCGCCGCCAGCCTGAAGCGGAGTCTGCCATGAGCCTCATCTTCTCGATCGGCGACCTCACCATCCACCGCATCATCGAGCAGGAGACGGCATTCCTGCCGGCGCTGGACATGCTGCCCGGCCTGAAGCCGGACATGCTGGCCGAGAACCGGGCCTGGATGCGCGAGGCCAAGGCGCTCGACGATAGCGACGTGCTGCTCTTGTGCTTCCAGTCCTATGTCGTGAAGACACCGCATCATACCATCCTGATCGATAGCTGTATCGGCAACGACAAGCCGCGCCCGCAGCGGCCGAAATGGAACGTGAAGACCGACGACACCTATATGCGCGGCCTCGCCGCGGCCGGGTGCTCGGTCGAAGACATCGACTATGTGATGTGCACGCATCTGCATGTCGACCATGTCGGCTGGAACACGCGACTGGAAAACGGCCGCTGGGTGCCGACGTTTCCAAAAGCGCGCTACGTCTTTGCCAAGGGCGAGTTCGACTACTGGACCGCGCAGAACGAAAAGAGCGAGGTGCCACCCTTCGTCGACAGCGTGCTGCCGATCGTGGAGTCAAAGCGCGAGGCGATCGTGACGAATGATTTCGCCATCGGCGACCACGCACGCATTTTGCCGACGCCCGGGCACACACCGGGCCATGTCGCCTTCACTCTTGGGCGCGGCAAGGACGACGCCGTGTTCTCCGGCGATCTCATGCACTCGCCGCTGCAGACGCATTATCCGGAACTGTCGGCGAAATTCGATGTCGACCAGGCGCAGGCGGCGCGGACGCGGCGCAGTTTCCTGGAGCGCTATTGCGATACCGATACGCTCTGCTGCACCGCGCATTTCCCCTCGCCCTCGGTCGGCAAGATCAAGCGGAGCGGCGACGGGTTCACGTGCGAGGCGGTGTAGCTGTCGGAGGGGAGCTGCGGCTCGGCCGCGTTCTCCTCACCTCTCCCAAAGGGAGAGGTCGGCGCGTAGCGCCGGGTGAGGGGTTACGCTCTATCGAGAGACCTGAACCCCTCACCCGGATCGCTGACGCGATCCGGCCTCTCCCTATGGAAGAGGTGTTCGAGCCCGCGGCACCGTCAGAGCTCAATCGAACAAGCTCGGCGTGTGGTTGACGATCGCGCCCTCGATCTCGAGCATCTTCAGCTTCGTCACCACGCCGCCATTCGCCGAGAAGCCGCCGGGCTTGTTGCCGGCTGCGAGCACGCGGTGGCAGGGCACGACGATCGGGCACGGGTTGCGGCCGAGCGCCTGGCCGACGTCGCGCGACAGCTCGACGCCCCCAAGCTGCTTGGCGATCTCGCCATAGGTCATGGTCTTGCCCGGAGGGATCCTGCGCGCGATGTCATAGACGCCGCGGTTGAACTCCGGCACGTCGTCGAGGTCGAGCACGACCTCGGCAAGATCGTTCGGTTTGCCCTCGAGCAGTTCGATCATGGCTTCGATCACGCGTCTCACTTCCACTGGCGGTGCGGCTTCCGTCACCTCGCCGCCCCGCTGCCGGATGCGTTTGCGGGTGTTTTCCTCGGTCTCCATCGGCAATTGCACGCCGGTGATACCGTGTTCGCCCCACATTACGCCGCAGGCGCCGATCACGGTGTCAAAGATCGCAAAATGCTGGCCGGCCATGGCTTGCTCCATATCTCAGGCTCGAGATTTCGAGCTTTGTCCTTGCAATGGAATCTAGGCTTGGAGAATGTTGCTATCCACCCGAATCCTGCGGGAACTTGCGAGCATCCCCATGCAAACCCTTCGCGTCAACGGATACGACATGGCCTATCTCGAGGTGGGCGAAGGGCCGCCATTGGTGTGCGTGCACGGCTCGCTCTGCGATTTCCGCATCTGGTCGGCGACGCTGGGACTTCTGTCGCGCAAGCACCGCGTGATCGCGGTCAGCCTCCGGCACTTCTTCCCCGACCGCTGGAATGGCGTCGGCGACACCTATTCGATCGCCCAGCACGTCGAAGACGTCATCGCCTTCATCGAGCAGATCGAACCGAAACCGGTCGGCCTGATGGGCCACTCGCGCGGCGGACACGTCTCCTTCCGCGTCGCGCAGCGGCGGCCTGATCTGCTGCGCAAATTGATCCTGGCCGAGCCCGGCGGCGAGCTGGATGAGACGCTCGATCCCGACTTCAAGCCGGGCCCCTCCCCGCTGGCGGCGCGGATCGCCGCCTCCGCCGAAATCATCGCCAAGGGCGACATCGATGGCGGGCTGCAGATCTTCATCGACGCGCTGGAAGGCCCCGGCGCCTGGAAGCGGCTGCCGGCGGCAGTGAAAGAGCCGTTGCGCGACAACGCAACGACGCTGATCGGCCAGACGCGCGACAAGCGGCCGCCGTTCTCGAAGGCGGACGCCGAAGCGATCAGGACACCGACACTGTTCATCGGCGGCGCCAACACCAGAGGCGCACTGCCGAAAGTGCTGCACACGCTGGCGGCCCATGTGAAGGATTCGCGCACCGAGATCATCCCGGGCACGACGCATCCGATGTTCGAGCAGGCCCCGCAGCGCTACTGCGAGATCGTGCTGGATTTTCTGGCTGAGTAACGGTCCGTCACGTCAGCCAAAGCCACGTCATTGCGAGCGCAGCGAAGCAATCCATTTCTCGGGTCACTGAGGCATGGATTGCTTCGCTGCGCTCGCAATGACGGGTGGAGAGAGCCGCATCACTTGTGATCGAGATACCATGAGCCATCCCAGGCATCGGCGGGCGGATTTGTCTTGAAGCCTTCGATGCGGTTGACAAAGGTCATGGATGGTCCGTCGGCGGGAACCGCTTCAAGTGCCTCCTTGAAGGCCGTAAGCGCCTCGTCCCAACGTTGGGCGCGATAAGCGGCCAGTCCCTCGGAGTATCGCTTCAACAATGCCGATTGTGCCGGGCTGAGCTCGCCCTTGCGCCCGATGATCTCGAACACCGTGACCGGCCGCGTCTGGCCAACGACGACCAGCCGATCGACCTCGCGAAACTCGATCGCATCGGCGGCCGCTTTCACCGTCGCTTCGGAAACCAGGGCATGGCTGCCGTATATCTTGTTCACGCCCTCCAGGCGCGAGGCAAGGTTTACCGCATCGCCCATGACGGTGTAGCTCATCATGAATTCCGAGCCGATGCTTCCCACCAGCACCTCGCCGGTCGCAACGCCGATGCGAACGTCGCATTCACTCGGTACCGACCGCACGCCGAGCAGCTCGGGCAATTCCGTCCGCAATGCCGTACCGCGATCGGCCATGTCGACGGCGGCAAGGCAGGCAAGCCGCGCCTGTTCGGCATCCTCGTTGAATGGCGGGCCCCAATAGGCCATGATCGCATCACCGATATATTTGTCGATGATGCCGTGATGGCTGCGGATCGGGCCGGACATGGTCGAGAGGTAGTGATTCATCACCTTGACCAATCCCTGCGGTGTCATTCCTTCGCTGAGGCTGGTAAAGCCCTTCATGTCGCAGAACAGCACGGTCATGATACGGCGCTGACCGTCGGTCGCGGTCAATGATTGTCTCTCAATCAGCCCTTCCACGACTCGCGGATCGATGTATCTTCCGAAGGTCTCACGCATCCGCTCCTTGTGGCGCAATTGCTCCACCATCTTGTTGAACGCCGTTGTCAGTTGGCCGATCTCGTCTCGCGTGGTGACGTCGATCGAGCCATCGAGCCGGCCGGCTTCGACGGCGCGGGTGCCCTCCAGCAAGCGCCTGACAGGCCGCGTGATGCCGGTGCTTACGAAGAACGAAAACAGCAGGCCCAGTATCGCGGCGAGTGCTGTCAGAATGACCGAGATCAAGATCGAGCTTTGCTGATCTCTCATCGTCGCCGCGGCGTCCGCGCGCACCTGCGCCAGCATCTCCCCGCGGACCTCGTCCACTCTCTGGTTGAGTTCATTGCGCAGGGCTTCGGTGCGAGCAAGACTGGCATTGACTTCGGCAAGATTGCCGGCTTCGAGCAGCGGCAGCAGCCGTTTGTGCTCCTCACCCAGATAGCGGCGGAGGTCGTTATTCAGCGTCTCAATTCGATCGTCGATCCGGCCCAGCCTCGCGTTGTCGGATTCGGTGGAAAGATCCGCGATGATCGCGTTGATGAGGCCACGCGCGGTCTTCGCTTCCTGATCGACTTGCAGACCCTTGGCCTCGTAAACTTTCTGCTGCTCGGCCACGGCAGCCTGGTCCGGTGGCGATCGCATGCCTGCGATCACCATCCTGCGGAGCGCCAATGCCTGCTCCAGCGAACGGACGTTCATCCGCGCCAGATGACCGTAAGCCTCAACATATTTCGTCGTCAGCTCATCGAGCTGGTGGGCGATCCTCCTTGCCATCACCGTCGACAACACCGAGATGATGGCCATCAGCACGATGAGGCCCATGGCGATGCCAAGGATTCGGTTTCTGATTGTCGGTTGCAGCATCAAAGGGCGCTCTGGTGTGACACGCGGATCTTCGAAGGAGGAACAGGACGACACGAGAATGGGAAGCGGGGCCGATCGAGACTTGGCCAACTGATCAGCGGCCGGGAACTTAGCACAGTTCCAGAGGCAGGATTGCGTGTCGTTTTCAGCGCCGCGGGGACCGGCGGGCTTTATCTGCGCGGACCTTAAGTGCTCAATAATGAATTCAGGAAAAGGCAAGGCGGCGGGTGAGGAGCCTCCTCACCGGCTACAGTGTCGCGACCGCCCCCCAAAGGTAGGGGGCGGCAAGCGTTTTTCTATCACACCTTCCACGAACCGACCGGCTGGCGGACGGCAACGTTGAGGCGATTCCAGACGTTGATGACGGCGATCGCAAGGATCAGGGACGCCAACTCCTTTTCGTTGAAATGTTTGTCGGCCTCACGCCAGATCGCTTCCGGCACCCCCTCCTCGCGGTCGCTCAGCCGGGTCAGCGATTCCGTCAGCGCAAGCGCGGAGCGCTCGGCGTCGGTGAAATAGGGGGCGTCGCGCCAGGTGGCGACGCAGAACAGGCGCTCGTCGGTTTCCCCTGCCCTCTTCGCGAGTTTCGGATGCATGTCGACGCAGACGCTGCAGCCGTTGATCTGGCTGGCGCGCAACTGCACGAGTTCGATCAGTTTCTCGGACAGATTGCCGTGCGGCAGGTTGCTGAGCGCCTGCATTGTCTTCATGGCCTCGGGAATGACCATCACCGGGTGGTTCATGCGGGCTTGCATCGTTGGTTCTCCATATCGTTGGCTTTGACGCGGTCCGGCCGATTTGCTGTCACACCGGCCGGATTTGCTTCGTCATGGCCATGACGGACGCGAGATGGAGAGTGTGACCGATGGACGAGAAAAATTTTCTGGCCGCGCAATTCGAGACCAATCGGGCCCATCTGCGTGCCGTGGCCTACCGCATGCTGGGCTCAACGGGCGAGATCGACGACGCGGTGCAGGAAACCTGGCTGCGGCTCAGCCGCACCGACGCCTCCACGGTCGAAAATCTGGGAGGCTGGCTGACCACGGTGATCGCCCGCGTCTGCCTCGACATGCTGCGCGCGCGCAAGGCGCGCCGCGAGGACCCGATGGGCCCGCACGTGCCCGAGCCGGCCGCGCACGATACGCATGAGCGTGAGGCCGAGATGGCCGATTCCGTCGGCGCGGCGCTGCTGGTGGTGCTGGATGCGCTCGCACCGGCCGAACGGTTGGCTTTCGTGCTGCACGACATGTTCGCCGTTCCCTTCGAGGAGATCGCACCGATCGTCGGTCGTACGCCGGCAGCGGCGCGCCAGCTTGCAAGCCGTGCCCGGCGCCGCGTGCAGGGCTCCCGCGAGGCGGCCGATAGCGATGCGCTGCGGCAGCGCCGCATCGTCGAGGCATTCCTCGCGGCCTCGCGCGACGGCGATTTCGAGGGCCTGCTCGCAGTGCTCGATCCCGATGTCGTGTTCCGCGCCGATGCGGCGGCGCAGCGATTAGGATCGCTGGCGGAAATCCGCGGCGCGCCGGCGGTTGCCGAAACCTTCAAGGGACGGGCGCAGGCCGCAAAGCCGGCGCTGGTCGATGGCACCCCGGCGCTGGCGGTCATTCTCGACGAGCAACTGCGGATCGTGCTGCAGTTCACCATTGCCGGCAACAGGATCGCGGCATTCGAGGCTATTGCCGACGCGGAGCGGATCGCGACGTTCGACATCGAGATGCTTCCACGCGACTAGGGCAAAGGGCAGCCTGGTTCCGCCTTGACGGCACCTGAAGCCGGGGCTAGCTTTTCGAATACGGAATTCTGTATTCCGAAGGAAACCCCGGCATGCTCCCGCTCGAGCCGCTACCCAACCTGATCGACCAGGTCCATGCGCGGATCCTGGAGGCGATCATCGACCGTTCGCTGCCGCCGGGGCAGCGGATCACCCAGAACGAGCTTGCCGAGAAGCTTGGCGTGTCGCGCCAGCCGGTGTCGCACGCGCTCCATCTGCTGCACCGCCAGGGATTGGTCGCCGAAAGCGGCCGCCGCGGCTTCGAGGTGACCCAGCTTGATCCGCAGCGCATCCGCCAGCTCTACGAAGTCCGCGGCGCGATCGACGCGCTGGCGGCACAGCTTGCCGCCTGGCGCAGCAGGACCGATGCCTCCGGCCGCGAGCGGCTGAACGCGGCGCTGACGGCCGGACGCGCGATCGATGCGAAGACGCCCCTCGCCGAACTGATCGCGCGCGATGTCGACTTCCACAGCGCGATCTATCTGCTGTCAGGCAATCCCGCGATCGAGGAGATGATCGCGCCGCAATGGGCGCATATGCGCCGCTCGATGGCGACCGTGCTCGCCGAGCTCGATTATCGCGAAAGCGCCTGGGCCGAGCATGAGCAGATCGCCGCGCATATCTTCGCCGGCAATGGCACGGCGGCCGAGGCCGCGGCGTCAGCGCATGCGCAGACAGCAGGACGGATGACGGAGGAGAGATTGAGGGTAGCGACCATCGCTGCATGACGCTCCGTCATGCCCGGGCTTGACCCGGGCATCCACGTCTTGGACGCAGAGAGAACGGCGTGGATGGCCGGGTCAAGCCGGGCCATGGCGACTGAGAGATCAACGATAAACCAAAAGGAGGACACACCATGAAACTGACGCCAGAGCAGATCGAATTCTTCAACCGCGAGGGCTGGCTGTTCCTGCCCGAATTGTTCAGCCAGGAAGAGGTGGATTTCCTCGCCCGCGAGGCGGTGAGTATCTACGACGCCAACCGCCCCGAGGTGTGGCGCGAGAAGAGCGGTGCGCCGCGCACCGCCTTTGCCGCGCATCTCTACAACGAGGCCTTCGGCGCCCTCGGCGCACATCCGCGCATGATCGAGCCGATCGAGCAGATCTTCGGCGAGAAGGTCTACATGCATCAGTTCAAGATCAACGCGAAGGCGGCCTTCACCGGCGATGTCTGGCAGTGGCACCAGGATTACGGCACCTGGAAGCGCGACGACGGCATGCTGGAGCCGCGCGCGATGAATATCGCGATCTTCCTCGACGAGGTGATGCCGATCAATGGCCCCTTGATGCTGGTGCCGAAGAGCCACCATGCCGGCGACCTCAAGGCCGCCCATGACCTTCAGACCACCTCCTATCCGCTGTGGACGCTGGACGAGGAGACCGTGACGCGCCTGGTGAAGGACGGCGGCATCGTCGCGCCGACCGGCAAGGCCGGCGGCATGCTGATGTTCCACGGCAATCTGGTGCATGGATCGAGCGGCAACATCACACCCTATCCGCGCAAGATCGTGTACCTGACACTGAACGCGGTCTCGAACTACATCCGCACGCCGACGCGGCCGGAATACATCGCCCATCGCGATTTCACGCCGATCCAGACGGTCGCCGACGACGCGCTGGTCCGGCTGGCGCGTGCGCCGCGGCAGGCGGCGGAGTAGTCTTCCTGTCATTCCGGGACGCGCGAAGCGCGGGCCCGGAATCCATTTCTCCGCGCGCGCATGCGGCCGATGGATTCCGGGCTCGACGCTTGCGCGTCGCCCCGGAATGACCAAGCCAATCATCATCGGATATCCCGCCATGAACCTCCACCACCTCCTCAAAGCCCGCGCCGCCGCCGGCAAGCCGGTTCGCGTGGCGCTGATCGGCGCCGGAAAATTCGGCTCGATGTTCCTGTCGCAGGTGCCGCACACGCCGGGATTGGAGGTGCCCATCATCATCGATCTCGACCGCGACCGCGCACGCGAGGCGTGCCGCACCGTCGGCTGGGGCGAGGATCGGATCAAAGCCACGACGTTCACCGATGACGGCGCGCGGGCGATTGCCGGCGGCGCGATGGATGTGGTGGTGGAGGCAACCGGCAATCCGGCGGTCGGCATCAGACACGCGCGCGCGGCGATCGCGGCCGGCAAGCACATCGTCATGGTCAACGTCGAGGCCGACGTGCTGGCGGGCCCGCTGCTCGCGGAGGAGGCCCGCAAGGCCGGCGTGGTCTATTCGCTCGCTTACGGCGACCAGCCGGCACTGACGGCGGAAATGGTCGATTGGGCACGCGGCACCGGTTTTCGTGTCGTTGCCGCCGGCAAGGGCACGAAGTATCTGCCTGTTTATCACGACGTGACGCCCGAAGGCGTTTGGAGCCACTACGGCCTCACCGCCGGCGAGGCGCAATCCGCCGGCATGAATCCGCAGATGTTCAACTCCTTCCTCGACGGCACCAAGTCCGCGATCGAGATGGCGGCGATTGCCAACGCAACCGGCCTCGACGTGCCCTCCGATGGCCTCTTGTTTCCGCCCTGCGGCGTCGACGATCTCCCGCATATCTTGCGGCCGCGCGAGAAAGGCGGCGTGCTGGAGAAGTCGGGTGTGGTGGAAGTGGTGTCGTCGATCGAGCGCGACGGCCGTCCGGTCTTCCGCGACCTGCGCTGGGGCGTCTATGTCGTGCTGGAGGCCCCGAACGACTATGCCGCCGATTGCTTCAAGCAATACGGGCTGAAGACGGACGCCTCCGGCCGCTATGCGGCGATGTACAAGCCCTATCATCTGATCGGACTGGAGCTGAACATCTCGGTCCTGTCGGCAGCATTACGCAATGAGCCAACCGGCCAGCCGCACGGCTTTCGCGGCGATGTCGCCGCAGTCGCCAAGCGCGATCTGCGTGCAGGCGAAGAGCTCGATGGCGAAGGCGGCTACACGGTGTGGGGCAAGCTGATGCCGGCACACGCAAGCTTTGCCGCCGGCGCATTGCCGATCGGGCTCGCCCATCGCGTGAAGCTGAAGAACAATATCGCGCATGGCGCGGTGGTGCGCTGGAGCGATATCGAGATCGACGCGAATAACGAGACGATCAAGACGCGCAAGGCGATGGAAGCGGCGTTCGGCGGGACGAAGGCAGACGCCGAGCGCGTGCGTGCCTGACAATTGAGCGCGCGCTTCGCAACTGCGATAGAGCATTGCGCTTGATTATCGATGGGCGAACGGTCATGCTCGCTGACGGAACCGGAAATTTCGGAATTCCGATAACAAGAGCCTGTTGAAGGCCTGCGAACCCAATCACCACAATCCAGCGTCGGTCACCGACGAAGCCCAAAACGACACTCAAGATCGTTGTCCCTCGTCGAGGTATCGACACCAGCAGAGGGGAAACGCAATGAAACGTCGTGAGTTCTTGAAGGCAGGCGGCATCTCGCTCGCCGCGAGCGCCATTGCTGCGCCCGCGGTTGCGCAATCGATGCCGGAAGTGAAATGGCGCCTCGCGGCGAGTTGGCCGAAGGCGCTCGATACGCTCTATGGCGGCTGCGAATTTTTCTGCAGGCGCGTGGCCGAGATCACCGACAACAGATTCCAGATCCAGCCGTTCGCGGCCGGTGAAATCGTGCCCGGCCTGCAGGTGCTCGATGCCGTGTCGAACGGCACGGTCGAGATGGGCAACACCGCGCTCTATTACTATTGGGGCAAGAACCCGGCCTTCACGTTCGGCACGTCGCTGCCGTTCGGCCTCAACACGCGCCAGCACATCTCCTGGCTGCAATGGGGCGGCGGACAGGATCTGCTCAACGATCTGCTCAAGGAATATGGCTGCACCA
>NZ_JBUYEN020000017.1:132500-179067 GCF_055229415.2 Bradyrhizobium sp. Leo114
TTTCTGGTCGAACCCCAAAACACAAGGTCTTGGAGTTCCGGCTATCGAAGGTGGGTTTCCCCATTCGGAAATCCGTGGATCAAAGCTTCTTCGCAGCTCCCCACGGCTTATCGCAGCGTAGCACGTCCTTCATCGCCTCTCAGCGCCAAGGCATCCACCGAACACCCTTAAGGCACTTGATTGCTCTCATTATCAATGTCCACACACTCGGCAGAATGTATGCCGCCCAATCGCAGTGAGACCGAAATCTCAAAGCGCGCACCCTCGATGAATGCTGCTTGCGCGGCCGGACATTGATTAGAAAGACCAGCTTGCTTCGTAAGATCGAACCAATAGCGAGGCGGTCAAGCTTCGCTAACAGGATCATTTTACAACCCGCTCATCTTGCGATGAACGAGCGCCGAAAATGATCTGGAGATAGTGAATGAGCACCCGCGAATTGCTCCGCAGATCCCAAACTTGGATCGATCTCCTCTTTACGATGTCAGATAACACGCACACCGCGTCCATCCGGACTGCGTGTGCGAATTGATGTTTCGCGGACGATGATGCTTCAGTCGAGGCGCCAGCCCGTCTTCGCTCTTCGAGCTTCGACGCGGCAGCCTTCGCTTTGGTTGGCTTGCCGAGCCGTAGCTGGCGATCCGCCAGCGAAGGCTGGTGGAGCCAGACGGGATCGAACCGACGACCTCATGCTTGCAAAGCACGCGCTCTCCCAGCTGAGCTATGGCCCCGTAACCAGAAGACGAATGCCCGCTCGATGAAGGTGGTGGGCCTGGGAAGACTTGAACTTCCGACCTCACGCTTATCAAGCGCGCGCTCTAACCAACTGAGCTACAAGCCCCTAACGCTCATCCTACAAAGGATTAGGAACCCGCTCGCGCGCAACCGGCTTTCGCCGATGCATCGCACAGCGCTCTAGCCCCTGGCGCGTGTTCGTCCGCGAAGAAAGAGAAACGAAGACGGCGAAATCCCGCCTATGGAGCTCAAGCGATCTGGCGATCGATTGGCCCCGAGATGTTTCTAAAACGATCCGATAGTGAGCGTGAGCTCTCTGAAGGACCATCCTTAGAAAGGAGGTGATCCAGCCGCAGGTTCCCCTACGGCTACCTTGTTACGACTTCACCCCAGTCGCTGACCCTACCGTGGCCGGCTGCCCCCTTTCGGTTAGCGCACCGTCTTCAGGTAAAACCAACTCCCATGGTGTGACGGGCGGTGTGTACAAGGCCCGGGAACGTATTCACCGTGGCGTGCTGATCCACGATTACTAGCGATTCCAACTTCATGGGCTCGAGTTGCAGAGCCCAATCCGAACTGAGACGGCTTTTTGAGATTTGCTAGGACTTGCGTCTTCGCTTCCCATTGTCACCGCCATTGTAGCACGTGTGTAGCCCAGCCCGTAAGGGCCATGAGGACTTGACGTCATCCCCACCTTCCTCGCGGCTTATCACCGGCAGTCTCCTTAGAGTGCTCAACTAAATGGTAGCAACTAAGGACGGGGGTTGCGCTCGTTGCGGGACTTAACCCAACATCTCACGACACGAGCTGACGACAGCCATGCAGCACCTGTCTCCGGTCCAGCCGAACTGAAGAACTCCGTCTCTGGAGTCCGCGACCGGGATGTCAAGGGCTGGTAAGGTTCTGCGCGTTGCGTCGAATTAAACCACATGCTCCACCGCTTGTGCGGGCCCCCGTCAATTCCTTTGAGTTTTAATCTTGCGACCGTACTCCCCAGGCGGAATGCTTAAAGCGTTAGCTGCGCCACTAGTGAGTAAACCCACTAACGGCTGGCATTCATCGTTTACGGCGTGGACTACCAGGGTATCTAATCCTGTTTGCTCCCCACGCTTTCGTGCCTCAGCGTCAGTATCGGGCCAGTGAGCCGCCTTCGCCACTGGTGTTCTTGCGAATATCTACGAATTTCACCTCTACACTCGCAGTTCCACTCACCTCTCCCGAACTCAAGATCTTCAGTATCAAAGGCAGTTCTGGAGTTGAGCTCCAGGATTTCACCCCTGACTTAAAGACCCGCCTACGCACCCTTTACGCCCAGTGATTCCGAGCAACGCTAGCCCCCTTCGTATTACCGCGGCTGCTGGCACGAAGTTAGCCGGGGCTTATTCTTGCGGTACCGTCATTATCTTCCCGCACAAAAGAGCTTTACAACCCTAGGGCCTTCATCACTCACGCGGCATGGCTGGATCAGGCTTGCGCCCATTGTCCAATATTCCCCACTGCTGCCTCCCGTAGGAGTTTGGGCCGTGTCTCAGTCCCAATGTGGCTGATCATCCTCTCAGACCAGCTACTGATCGTCGCCTTGGTGAGCCATTACCTCACCAACTAGCTAATCAGACGCGGGCCGATCTTTCGGCGATAAATCTTTCCCCGTAAGGGCTTATCCGGTATTAGCACAAGTTTCCCTGTGTTGTTCCGAACCAAAAGGTACGTTCCCACGCGTTACTCACCCGTCTGCCGCTGACGTATTGCTACGCCCGCTCGACTTGCATGTGTTAAGCCTGCCGCCAGCGTTCGCTCTGAGCCAGGATCAAACTCTCAAGTTGGACTTGAAACTTTGAACCGGCTGATCACAACGTTTGACGAGGTCCACACCGAAATCGCACAGCGATTCACATCGCTGGCGACCTGACCTCAATGAAGAGGCCATGGTGTAACCTTATTCAAAACGTGTACCGCCGAAGTCTTTCGTCCGGTCCCGATCGGGAAAACCGAGGTTTTCAAAATCGAGACCCGCAAGGACTCCGCCGTCCACGTTTCTCTTTCTTCATCTTCACTTGTCAAACAGCCCGAGATCCGAAGACCTCACACCCTTAGGAGGGTTCCGACCCTCTTCACCCGACGGCGAATCCCCAACCGATTTACGTCGGCTGTTGAGTCACTCATCCAAGTGAGGAGCATCAAGGGCGCGAAAGCTTGCCTTGGCCACCGGGCCAATGCAGCGCCGCGCTCAGTGGCCGCCTTATAGGCCGGCCCAATCCGGCTTGTCAACGGCCATTGTCAACAAATCGTCGCATCAGGTGCAGATTCTTCTGATGCGCAGAATTGCTCGATTTTTCGGGACTTTACGCCGTACTTGAGCCACAATCCTGCGACGTTCTGACGATTAGTTATGCAAAATGAATCGCCGGATGCCAGTGGGGGCTGCCGGTGGTTTCTCTACCAAGGGACTGACGATTTCGATGAATCCGTCGCCAGTTCCACGCGGCCGAGCAACATCGAGAGATTTACACATCGTTGGCATTCGAGATTGTGGTGGGCCATCGGCCTTCGATAATTCACGAATGTTGCTGTATGTGACGCGCCGTACTGCCGGATTGCCCCGCTAGGGCGAATGCGGGCGCAAGGGAGTGCGGAGGTCTCGTCGTATGCTGATGGAACTTGGGGGAACACGGGTTTGAGCCAACGGGCGTCACGCGGGAGCGGCTTTGGACGCGAGACCGGGATGATCGATCTCGGTCACGAGCCGCCGCTGTCGGTTGACGGCTCGGAGGCTGCGGTGATCGACCGCCGCCGTGTTTCCGTACAGTGGTTCAGCGGCACGATCCTCACCGGCCTGTGCGGCGCGGCCTTGATCGGCGGCGCCGTTTTTGCGTCCCTCGACGGCGAGATGACCTTTGCCAAGCTCCCCGAGCGGGTCGAGGGCGCGCTGCGCGGTGCCATCAGCGCCAATGACCGTGCCGCCACCCTGCACAAGAGCGACCGCCTGCCGCCGCCGTCGGAATCAAGCGCCTCGCGCAACGTGGTGCGGGTATCGACGGTGACCCGCGTCGGCAACCGCGACGTGATGCGGGTGCGGCCGTATGTTCGCATCTCCGGCAACCTGTCGATGACGACAAGCGATCTTTCGGCCAAGATCCCGCCGTTCAACGCCCAGCGCATGCTGACCGATGTCGGCACCAATCAGACCGCGGCGGCGGACGATCCGAACAACCCCGAGGCTGTGGAGCCCGACGCCGAGGTCTCATTCGTCACCAAGGATCTGGGGCAGGTGCTACCGAAGGCGAAGATCGCCGCGGGGGTGGCGCTCGACGAGATCCTGATGCGGGTGCGTGACGCGGCCAACTGGCGCGGCAATAACGGCGGCGTCCGCTATACGCTGGCCAATGCCACCGCCGATGTCGGCGGCGCGCAGCCCGACCTCAAGCTCGCCTATGCCACAGAGGGCAACGTTTCCGATCCCTATGCCGGCTTTGAAACCCGCGTGGTGCCGGAAAACGTCACGCTGCTGCCGAAGACCAAGGAGCAGGTCACCGGCGGCAACCCGACCGGGGAGCGGGTGCATATCGTCAAGAAGGGCGACACCGTCACCTCGGTGCTGCGCGACATGGGCGCGACAGCCGACGAGGCCAAGGCGATCGCGGCCATGCTCGGCGCCCGCGGCCGCGATGGCGGCCTGAAGGAAGGCCAGAAGCTGCGCATCCTGATGGCGCCGGCAAATCCGGCGCCGGGAGCGCGGCTGCAGCCCTATCGCGTGATCGTCGCCAACGACACCCAGGTCGAAGCGGTCGCAGCACTCTCGGACATCGGCAAATATGTCGCCGTCGACGTGCAGAGCTTGAACACCGTGTCCGACACCGCCGACAACAGCGACGATGACGAGGATGATGGCAGCGGCGTACGGCTCTATCAGAGCATCTACGAGACCGCGCTGCGCAACAAGGTGCCGCAGAACGTCATCGAGGACATGGTCCGCATCTATTCCTATGACGTCGACTTCCAGCGCAAGGTGCAGCCCGGCGATAGCTTCGACGTCTTCTACGCCGGCGAGGACGAAGGCGTAACGAGCAGCGAAAAGACCGAGGTGCTGTACGCCGCGCTCACGGTCGGCGGCGAGACCAAGAAATACTACCGGTTCCAGACGCCGGACGATTCGGTGGTCGACTACTACGATGAGACCGGCAAGAGCGCGAAGAAGTTCCTGGTGCGCAAGCCCGTCAACAACGCGATCATGCGCTCCGGCTTCGGCGGCCGTCGCCATCCGATCCTCGGCTACGTCAAGATGCACACCGGCGTCGACTGGGCGGCCCCCTACGGCACCCCGATCTTCGCGTCGGGCAACGGCGTGGTCGAAAAGGTCGGCTGGGAGGGCGGCTACGGCAAGTATGTCCGCGTCAAGCACAACAATGGCTATGAGACCGCCTACGGCCACATGTCCGCCTTCGCCAAGGGCATGGAAGCCGGCAAGCGCGTCCGCCAGGGCCAGGTCATCGGCTTTATCGGGTCGACCGGCATGTCGACCGGCGCCCACGTCCATTACGAGATCCTGGTCAACGGCCGTTTCGTCGACCCGATGCGCGTGAAGCTGCCGCGCGGGCGCTCGCTCGAGGGCTCGATGCTGGCAGGTTTCGAGAAGGAGCGCGACCGGATCGATGCCCAGATGAGCAGCCGCGGCAGCTCCCGCATCGTCTCCGACGCCACCGGCTCGACCGGTTCGCGCCCTGTCAGCAACCGCTGATCTCCCCCGTCAAATCAAGCAAATTTGCCGCGGCGACCGTGGAACCGGGAGGGCATCAGCTCGGTTTCAGGGATGCACGAAACCTCCAACGGAGGGTGTCATGGAGAATTGGACGAACGCGAAATTGTGCGACGTCGCAAACCTGATCCTCGGCGCGATCCTGTTGCTGTCGCCCTGGCTGTTCGGCTTCACCGCCGGAACCGTCTCCACCAACGCCTACATCACCGGCATCGTCATCGCGGTCCTTGCAATCGCGGCGCTGGCGGCGTTCGCGGTGTGGGAGGAGTGGCTGAACCTGATCGTCGGATTGTGGGCCCTGGTGTCGCCCTGGGTATTGGGCTTCCACGGCACCACCGCGATGACGGTCCATGTGGTGATCGGCGCGGCGGTGGCGATCCTGGCTGCAATCGAGCTCTGGATGATGTCGCAGCACCCGCCACGGCTGACCACAGGCCGCTGATCGAGGGCTGTCTTACTCTGGTCCCTGCCCGCCACGACGGCGCGTGGAGGCCTTGTTTCGCGTAGAGGGTACCGGACATGAGGCACATCACACGCGATGACGTCGTCAAGGCGGTCGGCCAGATCGACGATGTCACCATCGCCAAGATCATCGCGACGGGCGCCACCGTCGACGAGTTGGCGGAGGCGCAGGCTTGGCTCGCCAATGACGAGCCGCTGATGAACGCCGGCAAACCGCTTGCGACCGGCCGCGCCCGCGAGCTCGTGGACATCCTTTCCGAACTCGAGCCGAGCGACGAGGACGATGTCGGCCCGGCAGTGACGCAGGAATAGCCTCCCCCAAACTCGAAGCCCTCTCCGCCGGGCCGCGGAGAGGGCTTCGATCGTTTCATGATTTAGTTCAGCTTGCGCTTCGCTACCGGCGCGTCGAACTGAGCGACCTCTGCGGTCTGCTGCGCCTTGCCGTTGAAGGTCAGCACGTTGCCCTCCGCCGAGATCTTGACTTGGTCGCCGTCCTTGACATCGCCAGCCAGGATCATCTCGGCCAGCGGATCCTGCAGATTGCGCTGGATCACCCGCTTCAGCGGGCGGGCGCCGTAAGCCGGATCCCAGCCCTTGGCGGCCAGCCAGTCGCGCGCCGCCGCGTCCAGCGTCAGCGTGATCTTGCGATCCTCCAGGAGCTTCTGCAGCCGCGCGAACTGGATCTCGACGATCCGACCCATCTCGCTCTTCTGCAGCCGATGGAACAGGATGATCTCGTCGACACGGTTGAGGAATTCGGGGCGGAAATGCGCCCGCACCGTCGCCATCACCTGCTCGCGCACCGCGCCCGTATCCTCGCCTTCCGGCTGGTTCACCAGGAACTCCGAACCGAGGTTCGAGGTCATGATGATCAGCGTGTTGCGGAAATCGACCGTGCGGCCCTGACCATCGGTCAGACGCCCGTCGTCGAGCACCTGCAGCAGCACGTTGAAGACATCAGGATGCGCTTTCTCGATTTCGTCGAACAGCACCACCTGGTAGGGCCGCCGTCGCACCGCCTCGGTCAGCGCGCCGCCCTCGTCATAGCCGACATAGCCCGGAGGCGCACCGATCAGGCGCGAGACCGAGTGCTTCTCCATGTATTCGGACATGTCGAGGCGGACCATCGCGGTCTCGTCGTTGAATAGGTACTCAGCCAGCGCCTTGGTCAGCTCGGTCTTGCCGACGCCGGTGGGCCCTAGGAACATGAACGAGCCCATCGGCCGGTTCGGGTCCTGCAGGCCGGCGCGCGAGCGGCGCACGGCGGTCGCGACCGCACGCACCGCCTCGGCCTGGCCGACGACGCGCTTGCCGAGCGCATCCTCCATCTTCAGGAGCTTCTCTTTCTCGCCTTCCAGCATCCGGTCGACGGGAACACCGGTCCAGCGGGAGACCACCTGCGCGATGTGGTTGGCGGTGACCGCCTCCTCCATCGTCGCGCCCTGGTTCTCGCTGGCCTCGATATCGGCGAGCTGCTTCTCCAGTGCCGGGATCTTGCCATAGGCAAGCTCGCCTGCACGCTGGAATTCACCGCGGCGCTGGGCGTTGGCCAATTCCACGCGCAGCGCGTCGAGTTCGGCCTTCAGCTTCTGGGCGTTGGAAAGCTTGTTCTTCTCCGCGCTCCAGCGCGCCGTCAGCGCTGCCGATTTCTCCTCGAGATCGACGAGTTCCTTCTCCAGCGCCTGCAGCCGGCTCTTCGAGCCCAGATCGCTTTCCTTCTTCAGCGCCTCCTGCTCGATCTTGAGGCGGATGATCTCGCGGTCCAGCGTATCAAGCTCTTCCGGCTTGGAATCGACCTGCATCTTCAGCCGCGCCGCCGCCTCGTCCATCAGGTCGATCGCCTTATCGGGCAGGAAGCGGTCGGTGATGTAGCGGTTGGACAGGGTCGCGGCTGCCACCAGCGCGGAATCGGCGATCCGCACGCCGTGGTGCTGCTCGTACTTGTCCTTCAACCCGCGCAGGATCGAGATGGTGTCCTCGACCGTCGGCTCGCTGACAAAGATCGGCTGGAAACGCCGAGCCAGCGCGGCATCCTTCTCGACATGCTTCTGGTACTCATCGAGCGTGGTCGCGCCGATGCAGTGCAGCTCGCCGCGGGCCAGCGCCGGCTTCAACAAGTTGGACGCGTCCATCGCGCCATCGGCCTTGCCGGCGCCGATCAGCGTGTGCATCTCATCGATGAACAGGATGAAGGTTCCCTCGGCCGAGGTGACCTCCTGCAGCACGGCCTTCAGCCGCTCCTCGAACTCGCCGCGGTACTTTGCACCCGCGATCAGCGCACCGAGGTCGAGCGACAAGAGCCGCTTGTCCTTCAGGCTCTCCGGTACGTCGCCGTTGACGATGCGCAGCGCCAGGCCCTCGACGATGGCGGTCTTGCCGACGCCGGGCTCGCCGATCAGGACGGGGTTGTTCTTGGTGCGGCGGGACAGCACCTGGATGGTGCGACGGATCTCCTCGTCGCGGCCGATCACCGGATCGAGCTTGCCGTCGCGCGCGGCCTGGGTCAGGTCGCGGGCATATTTCTTCAGCGCGTCATAAGCGTTCTCGGCGGTGGCGCTATCGGCCGTACGGCCCTTGCGCAGCGACTCGATCGCCGCATTCAGGTTCTGCGGTGTGACGCCGCCCTTGCTCAGGATCGAGCCGGCCTCGCTGTTCTTCTCGAGCGCGAGCCCGAGCAGCAGACGCTCGACGGTGACGAAGCTGTCGCCGGCCTTCTCCGCCGCCTTTTCGGCCGCATCGAATGCCCGCGCCAATTCGGGTGAAAGGTAGACCTGCCCCGCGCCGCTGCCCGACACTTTCGGCAGCTTGTTAAGCGCATCCTCGGATGCCTTGAGGATGGCGCGGGAATTGCCGCCGGCGCGATCGATCAGACCGCCGGCAAGGCCTTCGCTGTCGTCCAGCAGCACTTTCAACAGATGCAGCGGCGAGAACTGCTGGTGCCCCTCGCGCACCGCAAGCGACTGCGCCGACTGGATGAAGCCGCGCGCGCGCTCGGTGTATTTCTCAATATTCATAACTTTGCTTTCCCTCGGCCTGCCTCCCCAGCCCCGCAGGCACTGTGAAGGCATCTTCATTGGGTTTCCGCCCGGCGGTGTTGACGTCGGTCAACCCGCCGGTGGTCGTCGCCCTCATTTCAGGCTTGACGCGAATGTGGGCATTTGGCTTCCGAAACGGAAGGGCTTTCTGCAATGATTTCGTAAGGTTGTATGGCCCGATCGATGAAAATCTCCTAAAAGGCCTGATGTCCTCCGCTTCATCCCCAGAGATCGCCGGCATCTACCGCTATCCCGTCAAAGGCCTGACGCCCGAGGCGCTGCCGCGGGCCGAGCTCAAGGCTGGCCAGACGCTGCTGTCCGATCGCCGCTACGCCATCGAGAACGGACCGAGCGGCTTCGATCCCGAGCAGCCCAAATGGCTGCCGAAGCCGCATTTCCTGATGCTGCAGCGGGACGATTGGCTGGTGCCGCTCCGTGCCGAATTCGACGACGGCAGCCACGTCCTGACCCTGCGCCGGAACGGCGAGATGGTGGCTCAGGGCGACCTCGAAACGGCCGCCGGGCGCGCCGCGATCGAGCAGTATTTCGCACTCCACCATGCCGGCCAGATCAAGGGACCGCCAAAGGTCCTGACCAGCCCCGGTCACAGCTTCTCCGACGTCGCCCGCAAGGTGGTCTCGATCATCAACCTCAATAGCCTGCGCGCGATCGAGGAGATGGTCGGGCAATCCGTGCATCCGCTGCGCTTCCGCGCCAACCTCTATGTCGAGGGCTGGCCGGCCTGGCACGAATTCGAGCTGCTCGACCAGACGATCGCGATCGGCAGCGCACGGGCCAAGGTGGTCAAGCGCATCACCCGCTGCGCCGCGGTCAATGTCGATCCCGACACCGGCGTGCGCGACCTCACCATCCCGCACACCCTGATGGAGCGCCTCGGCCACAACGAATGCGGCGTCTATGCCGAGGTGGTCGCGGATGGCGCGGTGGCTATCGGGGATGCGATCGCGGCGGAGCAGCCGGAGCTGTTGTAGCAAAAGCGAACCGCCTCGCGACGGAGCAAGCCGCGCGAATGATGGGTTTCGCTCCGCTCTACCCATCCTACAATTCCGATTCAGTTTCAAACAGCCTCTCCGCTGTCATCGTCCGGCTTGACCCGACGATCCAGTATTCCAGAGACGGCGGTGCTTGAGCCGAGAGGCCGCCGGATACTGGATGCCCGCCTTTGCGGGCATGACCGTGGAGCGTGAGGAGACGATGTGCGCTCGCGTTCTCGCGGCGCGTTGCGTCCGAGCTTGGCGTCTCGTTCCACCCTCCCCGAGATCAGAGGGCGCAGGGAAAGCCGGGTGCCGGTTGCACCCGTGGGTCCCGTGCAACAAAAAGCACGGGGGTAGGACCACAGGTCAACCGAAGCATTCCGGCTTTCCCTGCGCGATGGTGTTACGGTTTCCTTCGTGCTCTCCTCGGTGACCGGGCTTTCTTGCCACCGTCACCCGCGGCAGTTTTTGCTGCTCGCGAGCTTAGCGCCAGCGTCGGGGCGCCAGGACCACACGACTTCGCCGTCCGTGATGCGCGTGCTCGTCAGTCACACGCTTCACGTCCACCGCATCTCACCGCGACGTTCGTGACGATCGCGAGCCGCCCCTCATCTGGGTGAGACGCGCGGAGTTAAATCACTGATTTGCCCGACGACGAAAGCGGAATGTTTTTCGCGCGAGGGGTGGACGGCGCAAATCAGGTTGGAATTGCTCACGAATTTTTCCTCCGCTGTCATTCCGGGGCGCGCCTCTTGGCGCGAGCCCGGAATCCATTGCGCCACATGCGCGAGCGGACAGATGGATTCCGGGCTCGATGCTTCGCATCGCCCCGGAATGACGGATGGAGAGAGAACGAAGAACGATCAGCTTAGGTGACGCAGCGGCCGGGCTGCAGGCGCTTTGCTACTTCGGTCAGCACGCTCACCACGGGCTCGCAGGCGACCGTCATCCTGCGCTCGCCAGATTTGATCAGCGCGGGCGGCTTGGGGTGGCTGCGCGCCTCGTCCCTGACGACGGGAACGCGGATCACGACCGAGGTCTCGGCCAGGCTGTCGAGCTTCAGCGAAATGGTTTCGGTTTTGCCGGTGGCTGCCGGAACTGTCGCCCGGTCGGCCTTCGCCGTACGGTTGACGTCATGTTCCGCCTTGGTGGAGGTGATGAGGCTCTGACCCCCGATGAGATCATGCCCGGAGGCAAATTGCACGGCGCCGAAGGTCAAAGAAACGGCGAGCGCACCTAAAATTCCCTTCAATATCTGTGACATGGCGATTCATCCCTCGCCCCATGGCGATCACGAACACAACTCGAACGAAACGCCCCCGTTCGTATGTCTGCGGATCACTTAACCGTGTTCAAAATTATTTTCGGAATCTCGGAACGTTTTTTCGCGGTCCGCGTCGTTCTGGCAGCCGGTTATTCCCCCTGCCCCATTGACCGGCGATGTAGGGCGCGACCGTGGTGATGCCGGTCGCGCTCTACTTTTTTGTCGGAGTTTTCGTCGGAGTTTTCGAGGGGCAGGCCGGCTTCCCTACCTTCGGCGGTCAGTGCCCCATGGCCCGCTTCTGGAAGCTCCGGGGCCTATTCGATTGCCAACGCGAAGTGGTGACCGTCTCACCCAAGCTGTTGCGGCCGGTGGTGATGGTGTACGTGCCATGCTTCGAAGTCGAAGTGGTCGTGGTGTATCCCAAGCTGTCCCTGCGAGTGCGGGTAACGATTTCTGTATCAGCGTGGGCGGCTCCGGCGCTAAAGACGACAAGCGCCAGCAAGACCATAATACGCATTTGATGACTCCCTAATAGAAAGCCGACCAAAGCTGCCTTTGGCCGGACCTTCCACGTGCACACCCTCTGAGAAAGAGCCGGCGACTTACTTCAGGCCGTCGTCCACCGCTACCAACTTGGTATTGAGATCGGTGCCGATGACTCGAAGGGTGCCGATGATCACGACGGCAATAAGAGCGGCAATCAGACCGTACTCGATGGCGGTCGCGCCAGACTCGTCCTTAATGAAACGGGAAACAAGGTTACGCACGGCTGGTCTCCTGGGATGGTTGTGTGGCTGAACGCATGCAACCATATGCGCGCCGGCCTAAAGGTCGGTGAATCGAAAGCCGCGAACTCTCTTAAGCAGGGTTAACCTGAAGAGATTGCATTCGAAACAAATACTCGTCACGCGCAACCGGCAAGGCGAACAGCCTCGCCCAGCACAAAGGTCACATGAAAGGCGGATGTCTCGGTGCAAAAAATCCGGCGCGCCGTGCGGCACGCCGGATCAGCCGACCTAACCAGGGTCAGTTCACGCCGAGGCGGCGCGCGGCGCACGGTTGCGCGAATTGCGCTGGAAGAACAGCGCCTGGCTCGCAACGGCCGAGACCATTGCGGGCTGGAACGGCTTTGAGATCAGGAACGCCGGCTCCGGGCGTTCGCCGGTCAGGAAGCGTTCGGGATAGGCGGTGATGAACACCACCGGCACCTCGAACACGCGCAATAGCTCATTCACCGCGTCCAGGCCCGACGAACCGTCGGCGAGCTGGATGTCGGCGAGGATCAGGCCGGGCTTCTTGTTCTTGGCGAGCGCCACCGCATCCGAATGGGTGCGGGCGACGCCGATGACATTGTGGCCGAGATTTCGCACGAGGCTTTCCAGATCCATCGCGATGAAGGTCTCGTCCTCGATGATCAGGACGTCGGTCGCGATCTCGGCGGCCATCTCACGGCCGGCGGCATCCGTGAGCTTGCGCGTCTCGCCGATATCGATGTTGAGGATGTAGGCCACCTCCTCTTCCGAGAAGCCCTCCAGCGACAGCAGGAGGAAGGCCTGCCGCGGCAGCGGCGTGATGTTGGAAAGCCGGCGCTCCGGCGGCAGCGCCAACGTCGCTACGTCGGCGTTGTCGTTGATCGAGACCGAATTCCAGATCTGGGTGAACAGCCGGAACAGGCCGGCACGCGGACCGTGCGTTTCATCCAGAAGCGCGGGGTCCTGAAGCAGGGCCTCCAGCATGGCCGCGACATAGGCGTCGCCCGACGCCTGGTTTCCGGTCAGCGCGCGGGCGTAGCGCCGCAACAATGGCAAGTGTTCGGCAACGAGCTGCGATCGGGACATTCCCACTCCATCCTTGTGTTCGAGGCAATTGCCTGAAACGCCTTTATATCCCTCGGGCCGGCACATCCGGTGGGGCGACCCGCCTTCCCCTTGAGCGTTACGCCCGGACTACGCTTGAGCGCCGATAAAGTTCCACAAAAAGTTCCGGACATTCGGAACTTTCGGGCGAACTTCGAATTAGCGTACGACCGGCAGCAAACGCGGCCAAGTCCGAATTTCGAGGAAACTGCTTGGAACACAGGGACTTAACCTCTCGGGGAAACGTGGATCAGATCATGAAGGAAACCAAGAAGCAGGGCGGTCTCAACGCTGAGATCCAATCGAGAATCGGCCACCAGCTTCGCGCCATGTACGATGATGTGGTGCGACAGGGCGTGCCGGACCGCTTTGCGGAGCTTATCCGCAAGCTCGATGATCCCGCGGAGGCCGCCAAGCATTTGGCAGAGACTGACGAGCAGCAAGCAGCAAAAAATGACGGGAGGGACTGATGCCTCTCACCGACCAACTTCGCGACGATATTTTGGCGTCGGTGCCAAGCCTACGCGCGTTCGCGATTTCGCTCTCCGGCAATGGTGACCGCGCCGACGATCTGGTGCAGGAGACCTTGTTGCGCGCAATCGCCAACATCGACTCGTTCCAACCCGGCTCGAACCTGCCGGCCTGGCTGTTCACCATCCTGCGCAACCTGTTCCGCTCCGACTATCGCAAGCGGCGGCGCGAGGTGGAGGACGCCGAGGGCAACTATGCCAAGACTCTGAAGACCCAGCCTGCGCAGAATGCGCATCTGGAGTTCGAGGAGTTTCGCGCCGCACTCGACAAGCTGCCGCAAGACCAGCGTGAAGCTTTGATCCTGGTCGGCGCGTCCGGCTTCTCATACGAGGACGCGGCTGCGATCTGCGGCTGCGCCGTCGGCACCATCAAGAGCCGCGTCAACCGCGCGCGATCGAAATTGAGCGCATTGCTCTATGTCGAAGGCGCGGAAGATTTCGGCCCTGATGACACCGTGCGCGCCGTGATCGGCGGCAACGGCGGCTGATGCTCGCCAACTCTTGATCGTCATGCGCGGGCTTGACCCGCGCATCCATCTCGGAAAAGAGATTTTTCTGAGGGATGATGGATTGCCGGGTCAAGCCCGGCAATGACGGCGAGAGCAATGCGTAGGGTGGGCGAAGCCAACGGGTCGCGCGAACGCGCGCCCGATCACCGGCTCCGCGCGCCCACCTTCTCTTGCACCACCCGTGAATGGTGGGCACGCTGCGCTCCTACACGACTTACCTACGGATCTATTCCGACGGCGCGCTCCTACTTATCCCCTCACCATGAGGGGAAGCAGGGTCGCCACCGGCCTGCAATCAGCGCGCCGGCCTCAACGGTGCGGAAAACTTCTCCGTGCGGTCGCGCTCGTTCATGTCGATGACGGTTTCCATCGGCGCGGTGAGCTCGTAGACGTAGCTGATGTCGGTGAAGTAGCGTTTCGCCGTCCCGCCGAGCGCTTCGGGGGCAACGCGGTCGAGCAGGATCAGGCCGAAATCGGAATCGGGGCGGCGGGTGGCTTCGCTGGTGTTGAACTCCTCCCAGCGGAAATGAAAGATCGCCTCCGCATCCTTGCCGTTGACTTCCCAGTTAGCGACGATGTGCGGGTGCTTGCCGACCAGGGACAGGCCCTCGTCGGAATGCGAAGCGAGCTCGAAGAACAACAGCGACAGCGACTGCGCAGCGCGCGCGCTGACCGCGATATCGGGACCGGAGATCGCGATGCGCTCGGCATGCGGGATCGCGCGGGCCTCGAACAATCCCTTCAGCTTCACGCCCTGCCACTGGCTCTCGCTGAGCAGCGTGACCACGTTCGACATGGCGTGGATGCGGCCGATCAGGAGATCGCGCGCGGCATCGATGTCCGAGCCATGGCGCAATGTGCGCGTGACGATCGACTGGATCACGGCCAGGATGTTCTTGACCCGGTGGTTGAGCTCGTCGATCACAGCGGTCAGCCGCCGCTCGAACCCGATCCTCACCTCGATCTCGCGGCTGAGCCGAAGATTGTTGTAGGCGACGTAGCCGAACAGGCCGCAGACGATGCCGGTCAGCGCGAGGCCGATGGCCGCCACGATCGCCGCGGTCTGGTTCGCCCGCGCGGCGGCGGAGGTCTTGGCGTAATAAGCGAGTGACCAATCCCGGCCGCCGAACGTCACCGTCCGGACCATCGACGGCGCCGGCCCATCCGGCCGCACCGCGCGCGAGGTGATGACGCCCTGGTCGTTGGCGACCAGCTCGTCGTTGGAATCGCGCGGGTCCTTCAGCACCACCGAGAACAGCGACATATCGTCATTCGCCAGCATCAACGGCCCGAGCTCATACGAAAATGTGACGAATCCCGCGGGCTCCGAAGCGCCCTGCTGAAACACTGGCGCGGCGAGCGCGACCCCGATCGGCCCATTCTGGCGCAACAGCGGAATCGGATCCGACGCCACCGGCTTGCCGTCCGCCATCGCCTGCGCCAGCATCGGCCCGATCACGGAATGGTGGTCAAAGCTGCGGCCCGACAGGATGATGGTCTCCGGCGTCCGCGGCTCCAGGTCCATCATCACGTTGACGGGCTTATCGAGCGCCTTGATGTCGAGGGGCTGGTCGTCGAAGTCGCGGATGGTCGGATTGGGGAAGCCGGCCTTCTTCAGCTCCTGCTCCGCCGCCGCGAGCTCGTCGGGCCTGAGCCGCGCAATCCAGGCGGCAATCACGAAATCGGTCTTGAAGGCATAGATCGAGGAGCGCAGCGGCTGCAGCATGTCTGCCTTCACCACCGACGGCGCGCGAAACAGGCCCGAGGAGACGCGGGCGAGCAATTCGCGCTCGGTGAGCCGGTCCTGCACCAGGCTGGCGTGGACGTCGATCGCCCGCGCCAGCGCGATGCCGTCGAGCGTCAGCTCCTGCTCGTGCACGCGATAGGCCGCGAGACCGGAGAGCAGCACCCCGATCAGCGCAATGAAGGCGATAATGAAGCCCAGCCGGACCACGCTGTTACTCGGAGACTGTGGGTTGGCGGAGATCAACAGCGGACATCTGGCGTCTGCGGGGGCGACAACGATCGGATACGGGGTGAACGCCAACCGCGGCGGAATATGGAGTGGCGAGCATCGGTACGCAACGGAAGGCGGCAATTAACGTGAGCGACGGCCGGCGCCGGCTCCGGCTGGCGAAAGCAACGTCAGAGTTGGCTAATGGGAGTGGCTGGATTTTGTTCCCATTGCGGCAAGGAATATTTCGTCGCACCCGCCGTTTGCAGCTTGCGTGAAAATAGTGAGCGTAAACCGGACCGCTCGTGGACGTCGACGCAGATGTCCCGGGTTGCGCGTCGCTTCACCCGTAGCTAGGAGCTCGCCGCGTTAAAATATTAACAAATCGGATATCATATTAACACACGATTCAACCCGCCTTTGCCTTGCCTTTGGCAGAGGCTTTCGGGCGTAGGCCGCCCTTGGCCTCAATGAAGGCGATGATGCGCTCAAGCCCGTCGCTCTTCTTCAGGTTGGTCATGACGAAGGGACGCTCACCGCGCATCCGCTTCGCATCGGTCTCCATCTTCTCAAGCGACGCGCCGACATAAGGAGCGAGGTCGATCTTGTTGATCACCAGCAGGTCGGAACGGGTGATGCCGGGGCCGCCCTTGGATGGGATCTTGTCACCGGCGGCGACATCGATGACATAGATCGTGAGGTCGGCAAGCTCCGGCGAAAAGGTTGCGGCCAGGTTGTCGCCACCGGACTCGATCAGCACCAGATCGAGGCCAGGAAATTTCGCGCGCATGTCGGCGACCGCCGCCAGATTCATCGAGGCGTCCTCGCGGATCGCGGTGTGCGGACAGCCGCCGGTCTCGACACCGGCGATGCGGTCCGGCGTGAGCGAGCCCGAGCGCACCAGGAACTCGGCGTCCCATTTGGTGTAGATGTCGTTGGTGATCGCGGCGATGTCATAACGCTCGCGCATCGATTTGCAGAGCAGGTCCATCAGCGCGGTCTTGCCGGATCCGACCGGACCACCGACGCCGACGCGAAGCGGGCCGTGAGAAGATGTCATGAGAGCCAATCCTCCTAAGCGTCGTCCCGGCGAAGGCCGGGACCCATACCGCGTGATCTCTCGATAAGGCGAGCTGACCGCCGCCCTTCACAAGAAGGAACGAGGCGCTGCCCTCTCCTCGTCATTGCGAGCGTAGCGAAGCAATCCATGCCTCAGCAAGCGGTGCGATGGATTGCTTCGCTCCGCTCGCAATGACGGCGGAACGCGGGAACGACAAATACATCATGACCGGAACAGCCTCGTATATTGCGTCTCGTGGCGCAGGCTGGCGAGATCGGCGCGGAAGGTGGCACTGCCGAGATCGTCGAGCGAAGCCCCGCCCGCACGTGTTGCGGTCGCACTGACCACCGGTTCGAGAGCGGCAAGCACGCGCTGACTGTCGGTCTGGCCGAGCGGGATCAGGCGGGCGCCGGCGGAGATCCAGTTCGAGACCACCGCATGGAAGAACGCGTGCAGCACTGGCGCAAGCGGAATGTCATGGGTGGCGCTGACCAGGCCGACCGCGACGGGATAGACGATCGCGCCGTCGCAGGCGGCGATGAACTCGTCGAAGCCGGGCGAGAACCAGGCGGCGCGCGCCGTGTCGATAAAGGCGCGGCCCTGCGTCGTGGTCTCGAGCTGGCGCTCGCGCGAGGGCACGAAGGCGGCGGCCAGCTCGGCGATCTCGCGGAGCCTTCCAAGGTCGTGCGCCATGGTCGCCCGATGGGTCTGGGCGAGGAACACACCATCGCAGAAGCCGGAGCCGTCGCTCAGCATCGCGGCGAGCCAGCCGCGCAGTGAGGCGGCATCCTTGATGTCGCCGGCCTCGACCGCCCATTCGAGGCCGCTGGAATAGGAGAAGGCCCCGACCGGGAATGACGGCGACAGCCAGGTCATCAAACGGTAGAGCGAGGCGGCCTCGCTCTCCGTCATCCCACCCCACGCCTCGCTGCGCGGCAGCTCATTTGTGGTCATGAGCATGGGAGTGGTCGTGATGGTGGTGATGGTCGTGGTCGCAATGCTCGTCGTGGTGATCGTGATCACCGTGGTGATGGTGATCGTGAGCACCGTGATGGTGGTGATGATCATCGTGGCCATGATCATGCGCATGGTCATGGCCGGTGTGGTGATGCGCGGCCGCGTCGCCTTCATGCGCATGGCCGGCATAGGCGCCGCCTTCGGGATCGAACGGCGCCTCGATCTCGATCACGCGTGCACCCAGCCCCTTCACCATCGCCTCGATGACGTGATCGCGCCGGATGCGCAGGCCCTTCTTCATGATCTGCGTCGGCAGATGGCGGTTGCCGAGATGCCAGGCGACGCGGATCAGATGGTGCGGGTCGGCGCCGCGGATCTCCAGAAGCGGCTCGGGCGCGGCGACCACCTCGACCAGCCGGCCGTCCTCCAGGACCAGCGCGTCGCCGCCGCGCAGCGCGATCGCGTTCTCGAGATCGAGCAGGAACTCCAATCCGCGCGTGCCCGTCATCGCCATCCGACGGCGGTGGCGGTCGTCGAAATCGAGCACCACGGTATCGGCCGCCGGCTCATTCCAGCGGTGTTGCGGCTTGACGGACGTCGCGCGGATCATGTGGCTTTCTCTTTACCGAACTTCGACCTTCTCGGGCGTAATCACCTCGATCTTCGGCGGCGCCGAGAAGCACTTCACCGCGACGCGGCCAAAGGTCTTCATGTGATCGGCGGTGCGGTGCGGCACCAGCGCCTCGGCATTCTCCCACTGCTCGACGAACACCATCTTGGTCGGATCGGTGACGCTCTCGTGCAGATCATAGGCGATATTGCCGGGCTCCTTCCGCGTCTCCTTGATGCAGGCGGTGGCGGCCGCAATGAATTCGGCGCGCGTTTCAGGCTTGATGGTCAGTGTGGCGACGACGTAGATCACGGAATTTCCTCCCGGCTTTGGTTTCTGGGCGTATTTGCCGGAGAGGTTTTAGAACATGAAATAGCGCTGCGCCAGCGGCAGCACCTCGGCGGGCGCGCAGGTCAGAAGCTCGCCGTCGGCGCGCACCTCATAGGTCTCCGGATCGACCTCGATCCTGGGCGTGGCGTCATTGTGGATCATGCTCTTCTTGGAGATCTTGCCGCGCGTGTTCTGGACCGCATAGAGCTTCTTGCCGATACCAAGCTTGCGCGCCAGCCCGCCGGCGACCGCCGCCTTGGACGTGAAGACCACCGAGGATGCGGTGAGCGATTTTCCGTACGCCGCAAACATCGGCTGGTAATGCACCGGCTGCGGGGTCGGGATCGAGGCGTTGGGGTCGCCCATCGGCGCCGCCACGATCGAGCCGCCCTTGATGATCAGGTCCGGCTTGGCGCCGAAGAACGCCGGCGACCACAGCACGAGGTCGGCGAGCTTGCCCTTCTCGACCGAGCCGATCAGCTTGGAGACGCCATGCGCGATCGCGGGGTTGATGGTGTATTTGGCGATGTAGCGCTTGACGCGGAAATTGTCGTTGTTGCCCTTCTCCTCGGGCAGCGATCCGCGCTGCTTCTTCATCTTGTCCGCGGTCTGCCAGGTGCGGATGATGACCTCGCCGAGCCGGCCCATGGCCTGCGAATCCGAGGACATCATCGAGAGCGCGCCGAGATCGTGCAGGATATCTTCCGCTGCGATCGTCTCCTTGCGGATGCGGCTTTCGGCAAAGGCGAGATCTTCGGCGATCGAGGGATCGAGGTGGTGGCACACCATCAGCATGTCCAGATGCTCGTCGATGGTGTTGCGCGTAAACGGGCGCGTCGGGTTGGTCGAGGACGGCAGCACGTTCTTCAGCCCGGCGATCTTGATGATGTCAGGCGCGTGGCCGCCGCCGGCGCCCTCGGTGTGGAAGGCATGGATAGTGCGGCCCTTGAACGCCTTCACCGTGTCCTCGACGAAGCCGGATTCGTTGAGCGTGTCGGTGTGGATCATCACCTGGATATCGTGATCGTCGGCGACCGCAAGACAGTTGTCGATCGCCGCCGGCGTCGTGCCCCAGTCCTCATGCAGCTTCAGCGCGCAGGCGCCGCCCTTGATCATCTCGACCAGCGCCGCCGGCCGCGATGCGTTGCCCTTGCCGGAGATGCCGAGATTGACCGGGAAGGCGTCGAAGGACTGGATCATCCGGCCCATGTGCCATGGCCCCGGCGTGCAGGTCGTCGCAAAGGTGCCGTGCGAGGGGCCGGTGCCGCCGCCCAGCATCGAGGTGACGCCACTCATCAATGCGTGCTCGATCTGCTGTGGGCAGATGAAATGGATGTGGCTGTCGAATCCCCCTGCGGTGAGGATCTTGCCCTCGCCCGCGATCACGTCGGTGCCGGGACCGATGATGATGTCGACATTGGGCTGGATGTCGGGATTGCCGGCCTTGCCGATCGCCGAAATCATGCCTTCCTTGATCGCGACGTCGGCCTTGACGATGCCCCAATGGTCGACGATCAGCGCATTGGTGATGACGGTATCCGCCGCCCCTTGCGCGCTCGTGACCTGCGACTGCCCCATGCCGTCGCGGATCACCTTGCCGCCGCCGAACTTCACCTCCTCGCCATAGGTGGTGAAATCCTTCTCCACCTCGATGATGAGATCGGTGTCTGCGAGTCGCACACGATCGCCGGTGGTGGGCCCGAACATGTCGGCATAGACGGAACGTTTGATCTTCACGGACACTGTAAGCCCCCTACTTCACTTGCCTTCAAAACGCGCTTTTCGCGGTTTTGGCGACTTCATCAAATTTGGCATCGAGCATCGGGTTGACGCCCCGACATCCGGCGACGACTTTTTCGGCCCATATGACATAGGCGGCGAGATCTTCGCGCTCGTCTTCGCTCAGGTTCGGCCCGATTCGGGCGCGCGTGTTGCTGATCTTGTCCGCGATCTTGATCATCTTGGCGCCGGGCGATTTGTGCGGGGCATCCTCAATCTGCTTTTGCCGGCGCTGGGTCTTCGACAACGTCATGTCGTCGGTCACCTCGACCACGAGCGCGGCGACGCGCTCGCTAAATTTTGCCGCCAGTTCCTCGCGCGTGGCGTCGGTGTCCTCGACCGTGTCGTGCAGCCAGCCGGCCGCCACCAGTTCGGCGTCGGCGCCATCGGTCGCTGTTGCGAGCAGGTTCGCGACCTCGGCGAGGTGATTGATATAGGGTTCATTGCCACGACCCTTGCGGGCCATGCCCGTGTGGCGATGCGCGGCGAACTCGGCGGCTTCGGAGATGAGGCGGATTGGCTGCAGCATGGCGAAAAACTCCTTTTTGCCTCAACCGCGCCACCGCGCACTCCGTTCCTGCCTTGCGAAAGAGGGGACGGCCGGGCGACAGCGAACTTGGCGCCAAGGATCACAGCTTGCCCTTCACCTCGCCGCGGAAGCCGTGGATGACGCGTTTGCCTGCGAGGGCGACGAGCTGGACGTCGCGGGTCTGGCCCGGTTCAAAGCGGACCGCGGTGCCGGCGGCGATGTCGAGGCGCATGCCGCGGGCTTTCTTGCGGTCGAATTTGAGGGCCGGGTTGGTCTCGAAGAAATGGTAGTGCGAGCCGACCTGGATCGGGCGGTCACCGGTGTTGGCGACGGTGAGCGTCACGGTCTTGCGGCCGGCATTGAGCTCGATCTCGCCGTCCTGGATGAAGAGTTCGCCGGGGATCATGTGTGCTACCTCGTATCGCTCTGCTGCGTCATGGCCGGGCTTGACCGGCAATCCACGTCTCACCGCTCAGCCCGAAGGGCGTGGATGCCCGGGTCGAGCCCGGGCATGACAACATTGATGGACTTCCGCTCCTCACCGGATCGGCTCGTGCACGGTGACGAGCTTCGTCCCGTCCGGGAACGTCGCCTCCACCTGGATGTCGTGGATCATCTCGGCAATTCCCTCCATCACCTGCGCCCGGGTCAGGACCTGTGCGCCGGCCTGCATCAGGTCGGCGACGGTGCGGCCGTCGCGCGCGCCTTCGACGATGAAGTCGGTGATCAGGGCGATAGCCTCGGGATGGTTCAGCTTGACGCCGCGCTCGAGCCTGCGGCGCGCCACCATGGCGGCCATCGAGACCAGGAGCTTGTCCTTTTCGCGGGGAGACAAATTCATGCGGGCACTCTGATGGTTTTCGAATGATTAGTTGAGCCACAGCCTCGGCAGCGGGACGGCGGAGGCGCGGCCGAGCACCGTCATCATGTCGGCGCGCAGCCTCATCGCATCTTGGGCACAGAAGCGCGCCATTGCAAACCCATTCCAGCAGGAGACGCCGACTTCACCACGGAAGGAATCCTGCGCCTCGCGTATACGCTCCACGACCGCCTCATCTCCGGGCACGATCAGCGCAGTGCCGATCGCGACGCCGCCATTGGCGACAGCTGATAGGGCGAGCTTTTCACCGATATTGCCGTCGAGCCGGATGGTCTCGGCAAACACCAATCTACCACCGCGGCGCATCCGCCAGCGGTCGACGAATTCGCCGTGGCGCATGGTCTCGCCCATGGCCGAGCGGCCGAACACCACGATTTCACACAGCAGCAGCGACGCGCCCTCCGAGAGGTCGATATCGATCCGCCGCGAAATCCGGGCGCGGTCGAACAGGATGGTCTCCTGCGGCAGCCAGGACAGATGCGAACCGGTTGCGGCTTTCAGCGCGATATTGAGCTGGGCGGCGGGTCCGGCCGCACGATAGACTTTCTCGGCGGCGGCTGTCGTCAGCGTCAGCCGCGCGCCCTCACCAGTAGCGATATCGATGTCAAAGCGATCACCGCCGGCAACCCCGCCAGCGGTATTGACGAACACCGCCGACAGCCCCTCGCCCTCCGGCGACGGAAAACGCACCCGCAGCGAGCCGGATTCGTGCAAGTCGCCGCGGCGGGTAACACCATCCTGCAGGTGCACACCGAACCGCACCGCGCCGCGAGCACGGTTGGCCGCAAAGGTCGCTGCATCAGCGCGTGCATTCTCGGTGTGCATCCGTCCCCCCCCCGTTGGCCGGTTGCGTCCCTTATAGCGCCATTTGGCGGGAGATTTCAGCGGGATCGAGATTGGAGCGGTCGCAGGCATATTTCACCGCGCCACGGTCCATCACCGCAAAGGAGTCGCCGAGCTCGCAGGCGAAATCGAGATATTGCTCGACCAGCACGATCGCGATGTTGCCGAGATTGCGCAAATAGGAGATGGCGCGGCCGATGTCCTTGATGATCGAGGGTTGGATGCCCTCGGTCGGCTCGTCCAAAAGCAACAGTTTCGGCCGCATCACCAGCGCGCGGCCGATCGCGAGTTGCTGTTGCTGGCCGCCGGAGAGGTCGCCGCCGCGGCGGCCGAGCATCGATTGCAGCACCGGAAACAGCGAGAACACGTCGTCCGGGATGAAGCGGTTCTCGCGCTTGAGCGGACCGAAGCCGGTCTTGAGATTTTCCTCCACCGTCAGCAGCGGAAAGATCTCGCGGCCCTGCGGCACGAAACCGATGCCGCGCCGCGCGCGCTCATACGGCCTCAAACCGGTGATGTCGCTGCCGTCGAACTCGATAGAGCCCGACGCGATCGGATATTGGCCGACCATCGCGCGAAGCAGCGAGGTCTTGCCGACGCCGTTGCGCCCGAGCACGCAGGTGACCTTGCCGGGTTCGGCCGACAGCGAGACGCCGCGCAGCGCCTGCGCTGCGCCATAGAAAAGGTTGATGTTCTCGACCTTCAACATCGCTTACCTACCCAGATACACTTCGACAACCCGCTCGTTCGACGACACCTGGTCGATGCTCCCCTCCGCCAGCACCGTGCCTTCATGCAGGCAGGTCACCTTCACGCCGAGCTCGCGCACGAAGGTCATGTCGTGCTCGACCACCATGATGGTATGGTCCTTGTTGATCTCCTTGAGCAGCTCCGCGGTCTGGTGGGTCTCGACATCGGTCATTCCGGCCACGGGCTCGTCGACCAATAGCAGCTTCGGATCCTGCGCCAGCAGCATGCCGATCTCCAGCCACTGTTTCTGGCCGTGCGACAGGCTGCCGGCGAGACGGTTGCGCGCGTCGGTCAAACGGATGGTCTCCAGCACTTTCTGGATGCGCTCGGTCTCGGCCCTGCTCTCGCGCCAGAACAGCGTGCCGCGCACGCTGTGGTCGACATTGAGCGCGAGCAGGAGATTGTCCTGCACGGTCTGGCTTTCGAACACCGTCGGCTTCTGGAATTTGCGACCGATACCGAGCTCGGCGATGCGGGTCTCGTCCAGCCGGGTCAGGTCGGTGACCCCGTCGAACAGCACGGTGCCTTCATCCGGCTTGGTCTTGCCGGTGATGATGTCCATCATCGTGGTCTTGCCGGCGCCGTTCGGGCCGATGATGGCGCGCATCTCGCCGGGCTCGAGCGCGAGCGAGAGGTTGTTAATGGCGTGGAAGCCATCGAAGGAGACGTGCACGCCGTCGAGATACAGCATCGCGGACGTGGCACGGGTATCCATCACGTTCATTGCGCCTGCTCCGCCGAATTGGGTTCGCTGATGCCGTCCTCGCGCGCGGCGCTTTCCACGGCCGCGACGCGCTGCGCCCTCCATGGCTCCCACCAGGAATTGAAGGTGCCGACGATGCCCTTGGGCAGCAGCAGCGTCACCAGGATGAACAGCGCGCCCAGCATGAACAGCCAGTACGGCGCGAGTGGCCCTGAGGTGAAGAACGTCTTGGCATAGTTGACGACGACGGCGCCAAGCGCAGCGCCGACCAGCGTGCCGCGGCCGCCGACCGCGACCCAGATCACCGCCTCAATTGAATTGCCCGGCGCGAATTCGCTCGGATTGATGATGCCGACCTGCGGCACATAAAGCGCGCCCGCAACGCCGGCCATGCAGGCCGACAGCGTGAACACGAACAGCTTGTAGGATTCGACGCGGTAGCCGAGGAAGCGGGTGCGGCTTTCGGCGTCACGCACTGCGATCAAGACCTTGCCGAGCTTCGAGGTCACGATCGCCCGGCAGATCAGGAAACCGATGATCAGCGCCAGGCAGCTCAGCGCGAACAAAGCGGCGCGGGTGCCGTCGGCCTGGACGTTGAAGCCCAGGATGTCCTTGAAGTCGGTCAGGCCGTTGTTGCCGCCGAAGCCGAAATCGTTGCGGAAGAAGGCAAGCAGCAGCGCATAGGTCATCGCCTGGGTGATGATCGAGAGATAGACCCCGGTGACGCGGGAGCGGAAGGCGAGCCAGCCGAAGCAGAAGGCGAGCAGGCCCGGCACCAGCAGCACCATCAGCGCCGCGAAGGGGAACATGTCGAAGCCGTACCAGTACCAGGGCAGCTTGTCCCAGTTCAGGAACACCATGAAATCAGGCAGGATCGGGTTGCCATAAACACCGCGGCTGCCGATCTGGCGCATCAGATACATGCCCATGGCGTAGCCGCCGAGCGCGAAGAAGGCGCCGTGGCCGAGCGAGAGGATGCCGCAATAGCCCCAGATCAAATCGATGGAGAGCGCGAGGATGGCGTAGCAGACATATTTGCCCCACAGCGCGACCAGATAGGTCGGCACCTGCAGGAACGAGCCCTGCGGCAGCAACAGGTTCGACAACGGGACCAGGATGCCGACGGCCGCGACGATCAGGATGAAGGCGGTCGCGGCGCGGTCAAGCGAGCGGGTGAGGATATGCGCGCTCATGCTTCCACCGCCCGCCCTTTCAGCGCGAACAGGCCGCGCGGCCGCTTCTGGATAAACAGGATGATCAGGACCAGGATGGCGATCTTGCCGAGCACGGCGCCGGCGACCGGCTCCAGGAACTTGTTGGCGATCCCCAGCGTGAAGGCGCCGACCAGCGTGCCCCAGAGATTGCCGACGCCGCCGAACACGACGACCATGAAACTGTCGATGATGTAGCTCTGGCCGAGATTGGGGCTGACATTGTCGATCTGCGACAGCGCGACGCCGGCGATGCCGGCAATCCCCGAGCCGAGGCCGAAGGTCAGCGCGTCGACGCGGGAGGTGGCAATGCCCATCGAGGCCGCCATGCGGCGGTTCTGGGTCACCGCGCGCATCTCGAGCCCGAGCGCCGTGTAGCGCAGCATCGCGAGCAGGATCACGAACACCGCGAGCGTGAAGCAGAGAATCCAGAGCCGGTTGTAGGTGATGGTGATCTGGCCAAGCTCGAACGCGCCGCTCATCCAGGAGGGGTTGCCGACCTCGCGGTTGGTCGGACCGAATACGGTGCGCACCGCCTGCTGCAGCACCAGCGACAGGCCCCATGTCGCCAGCAGCGTTTCCAGCGGACGGCCGTAGAGGAAGCGGATGATGCTGCGCTCGATCGCAACGCCGATCCCGCCCGCGACCAGGAAAGCCAGCGGCACGGCGATCAGGAGCGAATAGTCGAACAGGCCGGGATAGCGGGTGCGAATCACCTCCTGCACCACGAAGGTGGTGTAGGCGCCTATCATCACCATCTCGCCATGCGCCATGTTGATGACGCCCATCACACCGAAGGTGATGGCAAGCCCGATCGCCGCCAGCAGCAGCACCGAGCCGAGCGAGAGACCATACCAGGCGTTCTGCACCGCCGACCACATCGCCAGATTGCTCTGGATCGAGGTGATCGCGCCGGTGATGGCCTGCGCCACCAGCGGCGGCTGGTCGGAGCCGGCGCTGGTGAGTAGCGCCAGCGCTTCCTGGTCGCCGCGGGCCTTGATGACCGAGACAGCGTCGAGCTTGTCGTTCTCGGAGGCGTCAGACTTGAACAGGATGATCGCTGCACGGGCCTCGGTGAACGCCTGCTTGGCCGCCTTGTCGGTCTCCTTCGCAAGCGCGCCCTCCACCACGGGAAGCGCGTTCTCGTCATGGCTCTTGAAAACGGATTGCGCGGCAGCGACGCGCTTCGCCGGGTCGGGCGAGAGCAGCGTCAGGCTGCCAAGCGCGGCCTCGACCGTGCGGCGCAGGCGGTTGTTGAGACGGACGGACGCCGCATTGTCCGGCAGCTTGTCGACCACAGCGCCGGTGGCGGCATCGATGATCTTGCCGTCTGCTTGCGTGATGAAGACTTTCTTGCTCTCAGGATCGGCCGACAGCCGCTCTTCCTGGAGCGCCGAAATGATCGGGAAGGCGAGCGGATTGCCCGAGCTTGCGACCGCCTCGATCGCTTCCGCGGTATCGGAAAATTCGTCATTGGCGAACTTGGCGACCGCATCCTCGAACGGGCCCGCGAAGGCGGGCAGCGCGAAGCAAGCGATCAGCAGGACTGAAAGAACGAGCGCGCGAAAACGCTCAAGAAAATAGCCAAACACGTGACGACCCCGGCAGGAGTGGTGAGGAGAAGGCGACGAACACCGCCGCCTTCTCCAGTCTCTTGGAAGGTTGTTGAATGAACGGATCAGATCAGGAGCCCTGACCGCCGCACTTGTTGGTCTTGGTGTTCCAGTTGCCGCACTTCTTGCCGACCCAATCGCCGATCAGGTCCCTGGAGCCTTCGAGCTCCTTCGACCAGGCATCGCCCGCGACGAGGCCGGGAGTCTTCCACACCACGTCGAACTGGCCATTGCCCTTGATCTCGCCGATGAACACCGGCTTGGTGATGTGGTGGTTCGGCAGCATCTTGGAGACGCCGCCGGTCAGGTTCGGCGCTTCGATGCCGGGCAGCGCGTCGATCACCTTGTCCGGATCGGTCGACTTCACCTTCTCGACCGCCTTCACCCACATGTTGAAGCCGATGTAGTGCGCTTCCATCGGGTCGTTGGTCACGCGCTTCGGATTCTTGGTGTAGGCCTGCCAGTCCTTGATGAACTTCTCGTTGGCGGGGGTCTTGATCGACTCGAAGTAGTTCCAGGCGGCGAGATGGCCGACCAGCGGCTTGGTGTCGATGCCGGCCAGTTCTTCCTCACCGACCGAGAACGCGACCACCGGGATGTCGGTCGCCTTGATGCCCTGGTTGCCGAGCTCCTTGTAGAAGGGAACGTTGGCGTCGCCGTTGATGGTGGAGACCACCGCCGTCTTCTTGCCGGCCGAGCCGAACTTCTTGATGTCGGCCACGATCGTCTGCCAGTCGCTATGACCGAACGGCGTGTAATTGATCATGATATCTTCCTGCTTGACGCCCTTCGACTTCAAGTAGGCTTCCAGGATCTTGTTGGTGGTGCGCGGATAGACGTAGTCGGTGCCCGCCAGCACCCAGCGCTTCACCTTCTCGTCCTTCATCAGGTAGTCGACCGCGGGGATCGCCTGCTGGTTCGGAGCGGCGCCGGTGTAGAACACGTTGCGCTCGGACTCTTCGCCCTCATACTGCACGGGGTAGAACAGGATGTTGTTCAGCTCCTTGAACACCGGGAGCACGGATTTGCGCGACACCGAGGTCCAGCAGCCGAACACGACCGCGACCTTGTCCTTGGTGATGAGCTCGCGCGCCTTTTCCGCGAACAGCGGCCAGTTCGATGCGGGATCGACGACGACAGCCTCGAGCTTCTTGCCGAGCACGCCGCCTTTCTTGTTCTGCTCGTCGATCAGGAAGAGAATCGTATCCTTCAGCGTGGTCTCGCTGATGGCCATGGTGCCTGAGAGTGAATGCAGGATGCCGATCTTGATGGTGTCGTCGGCCGCTTTGGCCGGAGAAAATGGCGACGACGCCAAGCCCAAAACCAGGCCCGCGGCGGCAGCGAGCCAGCCGCGGCGGCTCAGCCTTGCTATATCGTGAGTAAGCTGTGTGATCATGAAATGTCATCTCCCTGACGCAGGCGTGAACGCATGCGAACGGCCCCACGGCCGCCTGCGACAAAAGGAATCGCAAGAACCATGCCACGGTCGAGGCACCGCTTAAGCCACTGCTGGCGCACCGCAATTTGGCGTTTCAGGAAGAATGCAGAGAACGGCAGCCCAATTATTGGGCGACAAAAATGTATGCCAAAGCGGCAATCAGTTCATTTTTTGAGCAATTAAACCGAGCTGGCTAAATTTCCGGCAGCCAATTGTGACGCTGTCACGACATCGGACTCGCCCCTGCAATAGCAACTTCGCTCCCGAGGCCGACCCAATCCGAGGAGAGTTTACCTTGAAAGTGCCGCGTTCATGTTCCATATGACTGTCATGACCCGCGCGAATCGCCGGGTCGGCGCAAGCTTGCGTGTTCTAGGCCGCCTTGGTTCCAACCAGCCTCGGCGGCTTTTGGCTTGCCTTTGATCAGCCAACAGCACCGATGCCCCAAACACGCGGGTATCACTGATGCCCTCACGCGCCCGGCCCACATGGCCGGCGCCTGACGTTTTGATGGAAAGACCTCCCTTTTGACCTCCTTTCAGGATTTCGGCCTTGCCGATCCCATCGCCCGCGCGCTTCGGGAAGAGAACTACGTCACCCCCACTCCGATCCAGGCCCAGACCATTCCGCTCGCGCTCGAAGGCCGCGATGTGATCGGCATAGCGCAAACCGGCACCGGCAAGACCGCTTCCTTCGCGCTGCCGATCCTCAACCGCCTGCTGCAGAACCGCACCAAGGTGCAACCGAAGTCGTGCCGCGTGCTGGTGCTCTCGCCGACCCGCGAATTGTCGGGGCAGATCCTCGACAGCTTCAATGCCTATGGCCGCCACATCCGCCTCTCTTCCGCGCTCGCGATCGGCGGCGTGCCGATGGGGCGGCAGGTCCGCTCGGTGATGCAGGGCGTCGAGGTCATGGTCGCGACCCCCGGCCGCCTGCTCGACCTCGTGCAGAGCAACGGCTTGAAGCTCAATCAGGTCGAGTTCCTGGTGCTCGATGAAGCCGACCGCATGCTCGACATGGGCTTCATCAATGACATCAGGAAGATCGTCGCCAAGCTGCCGCAGAAGCGACAGACGCTGTTCTTCTCTGCGACGATGCCGAAGGATATCGCCGAGCTCGCCGAAGCGATGCTGCGTGATCCGGCCCGCGTGGCGGTAACACCGGTGTCCTCGACCGCCGAGCGCGTCACGCAGCGCATCATCCAGGTCGATTTCACCGCCAAGCCCGCCATACTGGCGCAACTGCTGAAGCAGGAACCGGTCAACCGCGCGCTGGTGTTCACCCGCACCAAGCACGGTGCCGACAAGGTGGTGAAGGGGCTGGAGAAGGCCGGCATCGCGGCTAACGCTATACACGGCAACAAGTCGCAGAATCACCGCGAGCGCACGCTGGCGGCATTTCGTTCCGGCGAAATCCGCACCTTGGTCGCGACCGACATCGCCGCGCGCGGCATCGACGTCGACGGCATCAGCCATGTCGTCAATTACGACCTTCCCAACGTGCCGGAGACCTATGTGCACCGCATCGGCCGCACCGCACGCGCCGGCGCCGACGGCGTTGCAATCTCGCTGATCGCGGGCGCAGAGGAGATGGGATACTTGCGCGACATCGAACGGCTGATCCGGGTGGCGCTGCCGCGCGAAGATCGCCGTACACCGGGCAATCGCGAGCAGGCGCCTGCTCCCGCCGCCCCACATCGGGCGGCTGGACGATCGGCGCAGCGCCCCCATCAGACCAGAGGAAATGAATCACCTCAGGCAGCAAAAGGCCCTCGCCGCCGCCGCCGTCGAGGTGGTAAGAATGGCGCGCCACAGGCGAACCGGGGCGAGTCGCCACGTTCGCCGCAGATCGGCAAGAGCGAGGGTAAGCAGGGCGGCATTCAAGGCGTCGCCTTCTTGCACCGCGAAAGCCGGGCGAAACCGCAGCCCAACCGCAACAACCAAACGCAGCACTAGCCGTCTATCGATTCTGGAGACCCACATGGCTAAGGAAGAGCTGATCCAGTTCGAGGGGCTGGTGACCGAAATCCTCCCCGACGCACGCTATCGCGTGCAACTCGATACCGGACACGAGATTGTCGCCTACACGGCCGGCAAGATGAAGAAAAATCGCATCAAGACGCTGGCCGGCGACCGGGTTACGATTGAAATGTCGCCCTACGACCTCGAGAAGGGGCGGCTGATTTTCCGTCACAAGGATGAACGCCCGAGTTCGCCCGGCGGCCCGCCACGCGGCCAGCCGCCACGGGGCGGCCAGTTCCGCCGCCGCTGACGTGCCCCGAAGCCGTCCGGAATCGCGCACGACGCCCTGACGTCTTGCGCGATCCCTGCGGTTTCCACGTTCGAACGAAATCCGCGCACGTCAGGATTGTTTTAGGCCCGTTTTTCGCATAATATCGGGTTAATCGATTTTCGGCCGGACGACATTAGCCATCCACCGGTATCCCGGTTCGGCGCTGACGACCCTTCCAAAATTCGATCCACCAGCCTGCCACAAGCGGGCTTTGACTTGTCTATCTGAGAAGGGACTATCCCGTGAGCATGGGAACCGTGAAGTGGTTTAACGCAACCAAGGGCTACGGCTTCATTCAGCCCGATGACGGCGGCAACGACGTGTTCGTGCACATCAGCGCTGTCGAGCGCGCTGGCTTGGGCACGCTGCGCGAAGGCCAGAAGATCTCCTACGAGATCGTGTCCGATCGTCGGTCCGGCAAATCCGCCGCCGACAATCTGCGTTCGGCGGGCTGACCGACGACGGGCCTGCGTCCGCAGCGCCCATACGCATCAAGAACACTGAACAAAGAGAAGCCGCGCCGACCGCGCGGCTTTTCGCTTTAAGAAACCGGCGTGCAGCTACTGCTTGGCTTGGTGGGCGGCGGATAGTCGACGCAGGGCGACTGTCTCGGCCGGGTGTAGGCTTGGTCTTGCCATGGAATCTCGGTCTTGAGCACGTAACCAGTTAGCGACTTGTATTTGTAACTGACCTCGCTCCAGATCAGCCAGGTATTCGGTATCAATAACCCCGGTGGAACCGGTACCGTATCATTCGGCTTGTGCGGCGAATTCTGAAGCGCGGCTGTCGGCGAGCCGCTCATTGTGACGGTGGCCGACTGGCTCCACTGGATCTTCGCGATACCGTTCTTGTCGATGAATACTTCCGAGACGGTCGCGGTCAGCGGTGTCAAGGAATAAGGCAACAGGATTGCTCCGCTCAGGGCGAAGACATTCTGCATGTCCGTGGTGGTGACGCTGTTCAGCGATTGCGACGTCAGGTCGGATGCCGCGCGCGCCACCAGCGCCAGCTTGCGCTGGATGGCGACGAAGGAGCTGACCTCGACCGTTCCGAAGACCAGCACCAGCATAATGGGCACGATCAGCGCGAACTCGGTCGCTGCCACGCCGCGGCAATCGTTGACGAGATTGCGGACCTGGCGGCGCACGTGCCAGATCGATGAGAGAAACCTCATTTTCATCGTTTCGCTCATGAGCATGTCGTCCCGCCAGTTAGGAAGGGCTCGTTCCTGAAGACCGCGATTGCCGACAACAGGCGTTTGCTGCCATTCAGATTGGAGGGGTCGTAGCCGAGCACGTCTCCAAAGTTGAGCATCTTGGTGACGATGACGGGCCACTGATAGAACAACCTAGCCACGACGAAATTGCCGTCTTGGCCAGGACAGTATTTCATATCATCGATGAAGGCGCCGCCCGAACCGATCTGGTTAGGGATTTTGATCACGTTGACCTGCGGGTAACTACGAACGTCGACATAGATGCCCTTGCAGTCGAACATGAAACTGAGCTTGTGGGCGCAGACCGCATTCTTGAAGTCCTGCGGACTGAGCGAGCCGCTTTGCGCCTGTCCGGTCAGGACCAAGCGCGCGGAATCCTGGGTGATCGTCTCGAGCACCTGGCCGGCGAAGAATATCAGCGCCGTCTCGATGATCGCAAACAACAACACGAAGAACACCGGAGCGACGAGGGCGAATTCGACGGCGGTTACGCCGCGACGATCGCGGCGAAACCGGCGCAACAATTTCCGGAAAGAGCCTGGAGGCTGTGGCATCGGAGGAGTCTCGTAGCGGGGTGGTGCCGCAACGATTATCTGAAACAGATTGTCGAAATGTTTCGTCGGATCGCGACAGCACGACCCGTTCCGTTAGGTCGGCGTTAAGCATGGGCGGACAGCGCAAGGCCGCCGCCGACGGCCTCTGCAGGTTTCGTTAGTTGGGGGACGACGGTTTGGGGGCGGTCCCGCCCTGCCCGCTTGCCTGGGTGCTGAGCGAGCCGGCCTGATCGATCGTGGACTTGAAGTAGTTCTCGCCGTCGCCGAGCGTCACGCGGCGTTGGCAGATCGGCATGCAGCTATAGGATTCCCGCTCGATGCCGCGATAGACGGTGACGAGCTGGTCGCTCGGGCCCTGGACCTGGATCTGGCGGTCGACCAGGATCTCGCCGTTGCGGTCCATCGCGATGAAATTGGTGGCGCCGTAACCCTTGCCCGTGACGACCACGACGCCGCCGGTCTGCAGCGTCACATCGGCGATCATGGGGTTGCCGACCACGATGGTGGCGATGCCGGTCGGGAGCTTGACGAGCTTGGCCTGGTCGACATTGACCTCGATCCGATCAGGATCGGCCGCGGCAAAGCTTGCGGAAGGCCATGCCGCGGCGGCGGCTGCGAGAAGGCTGAAGGCAAGACCCGCCAACGTGCGGACACGCTCTGACTTGAACGACATACTCTACCCCGGGGCATTGACAAGCCGGCAACCGCGATACGCAGCGGAAGCGACACCCGACAGAGCTAAACTGACAACAATTCATGAACGAAGTGCAAAAAGCGCTTCCGCAATTTCATCCGCATTCATTTCCAGGAGGGACAAACGAACTGCCCGATGATCTAGCTTGTCGAACCGAGGTCTCCCCCGTGAGGATCAACCATGGGGCGGCTCGGACGCGATCGCTGCATTCTTGGCGTGGCGCGCCATAGAGGAGCACGATCGAGTCTCTCATCGAACCCAAGATATGTGCATTTTATCGATTGTCTTAAGCCCGCGTTGACTCTGCGTCGGAACTGTCAAATTTGGCGCGATCTTTCTGCAATCGAATTAACTGCTGCGCAATTGTCGCACCCCTAGGTTCGCGTGCATGGTCACGGCGCTGAGAACGCTGGGGTGACCAAAACACTAAGTTCGACCAGCCACGTGCACACCAGGAGCAATCTATGAAGAACCTCGTTTCGCGTTTCATTAAGGACGAATCGGGCGCGACCGCCATCGAATACGGTCTGATCGCCGCCCTCATTGCCGTCGTGATCATTGGCACCCTTCGAGTCATCGGCACCGATCTCAACGCCAAGTTGGTGGCAGTGGACAACGGGCTGAAGTAATCCGCTCTTTTCGGCAAAGGCCCCGGCGATCCGGGGCCTTTGTCTTATGTCTTATTCGTCGAATTGAACGGCGACGGTATGCGTAGATCAACTGTTCCGCGCCTCGCGGTCACAAAGAGCTGCTTTCGTGCCGGCAATCTGAACGACGCACCCGCGCAGACCGTCTGCGTCGCCCTGGCACTGGCAGTTATCACGCTCGCCTGGCGCATTGCGGCAGTCTGGTGACGTGCCGGCCTTCGCCGATTATTCATCTCTCGCGGCTAGATTCGAGGCGCCACTCATCCTGACCGCTCGGGCTCGCGTAATCACATGATCCTCGACATTCTTCGCCTGCTGCTGTTTCCCGCACTGATGGCGTTCGCGGCTGCAAGCGACCTTGTCAGCATGACGATTTCAAACCGTGTGTCGCTGGCGCTCGTGGCGGGCTTCGTCGTGCTCGCGCTTGCGAGCGGCATGGGGTTCTATGAGGTGCTTTCGCATGCCGGTGCCGGCGCCGCCGTGCTCGCGGCTGGATTTGCCTGCTTTGCGTTCGGCTGGATTGGCGGCGGGGACGCCAAGGTTGCAGCCGGCGCTGCGCTCTGGTTCGGCTTCGATCATCTCCTGCCCTATCTGCTCTATGCGTCCGTGTTCGGCGGCGCGCTGACGCTGCTGCTGCTCCAGTTCCGACGATGGCCGCTGCCCTACCCGCTGCTGGGCCAGGCCTGGCTGCTGCGGCTGCATGCCAAGGAGACCGGCATTCCCTACGGCATCGCGCTCGCGCTTGGCGCGCTCGTGATCTATCCCGAGACCGGGTGGATGAAGGCGGTCGACTTCGCGCATTTCGTAATGCGTTGAAAGGGCGGAAGTAACTGCCCGTTAAGGCGATTTAGATACGCCTCATTAACCATGCTTTGACGAATAGCTGGTCAACTGCCGATCACGGCGGCGGAACCGTCGCGTCGTCCTGTGGAAAGTGAAGCGTAATGAACACCGCACGCATTGTGGTCTTGGCTATCGCCGGCGTTGCCGGCCTCGCGGCCCTGTATCTGGCGAGCGGAAGCAATAACCAGCCCGCTCCCAAATCCCAGCCCGCGGCGCAACTGCCGACCATCGACATCCTCGTCGCGAAGTCCGACATCGGTCTCGGCCAGTCGGTCAAGGCCGACGATTTGCAGTGGCAGACCTGGCCGGCCTCGAGCGCGAGCGGCTCGTACATGCGGCGCGACGGCAAGGCCGACGCCATGAAGGACGTCATTGGCTCGATTGCCCGCGCCCCCTTCATCGCCGGCGAGCCGATCCGCGAGCAGAAGCTGGTGAAGGCCGATGGCAGCGGCTTCATGGCCGCGATCCTGCCGTCCGGCATGCGCGCGATTTCGACCGAAATCTCGCCGGAGACCGCTGCCGGCGGCTTCATCCTGCCGAACGACCGGGTCGACGTCATTCTCTCCCGGCGCGAGAAGAACCCGGACGGCCAGGGCGCCGACATCGTCAATTCGGAGATCATCCTGAGCAATGTCCGCGTGCTCGCGATCGACCAGGCGCCGAAGGAGAAGGACGGTACCAGCGCGCTGATCGGCAAGACCGTGACGCTCGAGCTCAAGCCCGAACAGGCGGAAACGCTGGCGCGTGCGCGCCAGAGCGGCACGCTGACGCTGGCGCTGCGCAGCATCGCCGACGTCAATATCGTCGAGGCCAACGCCGACAATCAAACACGCCGGCGCGGCCAAAGCATCAACGTCATCCGGTACGGCATCGCCAGCCCGCAAACGGTACAGAAGTGAGCGAAAGGGCGCAGGGAATGAAGGGCTGGGGGAATCGATCGATGATGCGGGCTTTCGTCGTTCGCGCCCTGTCGTTTTCGGCCGCTGTCGCCTTCACACTGAACCCGGCCCTGACGCCGGTGGTGGCGAGCGATTACCGCGTCGCGGCGCCGCCCGCGGCCGACGGCCAAGCCAGTGCGCGCTTCCTGTCGCTCGGGGTCGGCAAATCGGTCGTGATCGACCTGCCGCGCGACATCAAGGACGTGCTGGTGGCCGATCCCAAGATCGCCAATGCCGTGATCCGCTCCTCGCAGCGCGCCTACATCATCGGCGCCGCGGTCGGCCAGACCAACATCGTGTTCTTCGATTCTGCCGGCGCGCAGATCGCCGCCTATGACATCGCCGTTAAACGCGACCTCAATGGGGTACGCGCGGCGCTCCGCCAGGCGCTGCCGCATGCCGACATCCAGATCGACGGCGTCGGCGACGGCGTGGTGCTGACCGGTACGGCCTCGAGCCCGATCGAGGCGCAGCAGGCCGGCGATCTCGCCGCGCGGCTTGCCGGCGGCGCTGAAAAGGTAGTCAATTCGATCGTGGTCCGCGGCCGCGACCAGGTGATGCTCAAGGTCACCGTCGCCGAGGTCGCGCGCAACATCATCAAGCAGCTCGGCATCGACCTCACCGCCAACCTGAACTACGGCACCGCGGTGGTGAGTTTCAGGAACGACAACCCCTTCACCGCCTTTGGTCGCCCGCTGCTGCCCAACAACACGGCGACAACCGCGTTCGGCGCCAGCCCCTCGGTATCGGCGACGCTGCGCGCGATGGAAAGCGCGGGCGTGGTGCGAACGCTGGCCGAGCCGAACCTGACGGCCATTTCCGGCGAGTCGGCCACCTTCATCGCCGGCGGCGAATTCCCGATCCCCGCAGGCTACTCCTGCGACCCCGTCACCCATGTCTGTATCACGCAGATCCAGTTCAAGAAATTCGGCATCTCCTTGAACTTCACGCCGGTCGTGCTGACCGAAGGCCGCATCAGCCTGCGGGTGATGACCGAAGTGTCCGAACTGTCGAACGACAATTCGATCACGCTCTCGCAATCCGTCACCGCCAATCAGGTGAACACGCTGACCATTCCCTCGATCAAGACCCGCCGCGCGGAAACGACCCTGGAAATCCCTTCCGGCGGCGCGATGGCGATGGCCGGCCTGATCCAGGAGCAAACCAAGCAGGCCATCAACGGCTTTCCGGGTCTTGCCCAACTGCCGATCCTCGGCACGCTGTTCCGCAGCCGCGACTTCGTCAACAACCAGACCGAGTTGATGGTGCTGGTGACCCCCTATGTCGTGCGCGCGGTGGCGCAGAAGGACCTGTCGCGGCCGGATGACGGCTTTGCCAACGCCTCGGACCCGCAGGCCGACTTCCTCGGCAGCATCAACCGCATCTATGGCGTGCCGGGCCGTACGGAGCCGGGGCGAAATTACCGCGGCACCTACGGCTTCATTACCGACTGAGGCGGGACGATGACACCCAAGCTGACATCCAAACGTTCCGCCGATCGCAGCCGCGCCCTCGCCCGTCTCGGGGCACTGATCGGCATTGCCGTGGCGCTCGGTGCCTGTCGGCACACAGATGATTCGCCGCTCGCGAGCTATCCCGACGATTATCGTCTGCGCCATCCGATCGCAGTCCAGGAAGCCGACCGCTCCATCGTGGTGTTCGCCGGCAGCGGCCGCGGCGGCCTCACCGCCGAACAGCGCGCCGACGTGATGGGGCTGGCGCAGACCTGGCTCCGCGAAGGCACGGGCGCGATCAGCATCGACACACCGGTCGGCGCGCCGAATGCGCGCGCCGCCGCCGATTCCCTGCGTGAGATCCAGGCGACCTTCGCCGCCGCCGGCGTGCCGCCGCGCGCGGTCGCCGTGCGCCAGTATCACCCCGAGGATCCGCGCCATTTCGCGGCCATCAGGATCAACTATGCGCGGATCTCGGCGGTGGCCGGCCCCTGCGGCACCTGGCCGGAGGACCTCGGACCGTCGATCAACAACAAGAGCTATTTCGACAACAAGCCCTATTACAATTTCGGCTGTGCCTACCAGCGCAACCTCGCCGCCATGGTCGACAATCCGAGTGACCTCGTGCAACCGCGCGCGGAGACGCCGCCATACACCGAGCGGCGTGACATCGCCTTCGCGAAATACCGGAAGGGCACCTCGACGACGACCACCTATCCCGAGGCCGACAAGGCCAAGCTGAGCGATGTGGGCAAATGATCAGCTACGCGCGCCAGAATTCCGACGCCCAGCCTGACGTCCCGCCGCCGACGGAGGAGCATATCGCGCCGGCGCCGCGGGTGTCGGTGCAGGCATTCTGCGACACGGTGGAGACCGCCGCGGCGGTGCAGTCGGCCGGCGAGGACCGCAGGCTCGCCAAGGCGCATCTGAAGATCCAGATGGGCGGCATGGCCGCCGCCATCGAGGCCTATCGCTCGGCGCCGACGCCAAACGTCATCATCCTGGAAACCGGGGCCAATGGCGACATCCTCGGCGGTCTCGACCAACTTGCCGCGGTCTGCGACGCCGGCACGCGCGTGATCGTGATCGGACGCCTCAACGATGTCGCGCTCTATCGCGAGTTGGTCCGCCGCGGCGTCAGCGACTACATGATCGCGCCTGTTGTCGCCATCGACGTGGTGCGCTCGGTCTGCAACCTGTTCTCGGCGCCGGAGGCCAAGGCGGTCGGGCGCATCCTTGCCGTGGTCGGCGCCAAAGGCGGCGTCGGCGCGTCCACGGTGGCGCATAACGTCGCCTGGGCGATCGCGCGCGACCTGGCGCTGGATTCCGTCGTCGCCGATCTCGATCTCGCCTTCGGCACCGCGGGCCTCGACTACAACCAGGATCCGCCGCAGGGAATCGCCGAGGCCGTGTTCTCGCCCGACCGCGTCGACACCGCCTTCATCGACCGGCTGCTGTCGAAATGCACCGATCACTTGAGCCTGCTGGCGGCGCCGGCCACGCTCGACCGCGTCTACGATTTCGGCGCCGAGGCCTTCGATGCAATCTTCGACACGCTTCGTACCACCATGCCCTGCACCGTGCTCGACGTCCCCCACCAATGGTCGGGCTGGACCAAGCGGGCACTGATCGCCGCCGACGACATCCTGGTGGTCGCAGTCCCCGACCTTGCCAACCTTCGCAACACCAAGAACCTGGTCGACCTCTTGAAGGCCTCGCGGCCGAACGACCGCGCGCCGCTCTACTGCCTCAACCAGGTCGGCGTGCCGAAGCGCCCCGAGATCAACGCCGCCGAATTCGCCAAGGCGATCGAGGCCGAGCCGATCGCAACGATTCCGTTCGATCCGCAGATCTTCGGCTCGGCCGCCAATAACGGCCAGATGATCGCGGAGATCTCCACCAATCATCGCACCATCGAGATGTTCCTTCAGATCGCGCAGCGGCTGACGGGCCGCGGCGAGACCAAGAAAACCAAAGGGTCGTTCCTGTCGCCCCTGCTGGGGAAGCTGCGGGCGAAATAGCCGCTCTGGAGTAGAGTCGTGTTTGGTAAGCGTAGCGCAAATGACAGTGAAGTGCGGGCACTGAGGCCCGCTGCTCACGCGCCGGAACCGTCGGCCGCAGCCACGCCGGCGCGCGAGATGGCGCCTCCGACCATGCCTTCGCCCCCGATCGCCCCGCCCAAGCCGCCGCCGGCGCCGACCGTCGACACGCGCCGGTCCGACACTTACTACCAGGTCAAGGCCACCATCTTCGGCGCGCTGATCGAGGCAATCGATCTCGCCCAGCTCGCCAAGCTCGACGGCGACTCCGCGCGCGAGGAAATCCGCGACATCGTCAACGAGATCATCGCGATCAAAAACATCGTGATGTCGATCGCCGAGCAGGAGGACCTGCTCGACGACATCTGCAACGACGTGCTCGGCTACGGCCCGCTCGAGCCGCTGTTGTCGCGCGACGACATCGCCGACATCATGGTCAACGGCGCCGGCACGGTTTACATCGAGGTCGGCGGCAAGATCCAGCGCACCGGCATCCGCTTCCGCGACAACCAGCAGCTTCTCAACATCTGCCAGCGCATCGTCAGCCAGGTCGGCCGCCGCGTCGACGAGTCTTCGCCGATCTGCGACGCGCGTCTCGCCGACGGCTCGCGCGTCAACGCCATCGTGCCGCCGCTCGCGATCGACGGGCCCGCGCTCACCATTCGTAAATTCAAGAAGGACAAGCTGACGCTGGAGCAGCTCGTCAAGTTCGGCGCAATCACGCCGGAAGGCGCAAGCATCCTGCAGATCATCGGCCGCGTCCGTTGCAACGTCTTGATTTCCGGCGGTACCGGTTCGGGCAAGACCACCCTGCTGAACTGCCTGACCAACTATATCGAGCACGACGAGCGCATCATCACCTGCGAGGACGCCGCCGAGCTGCAACTGCAGCAGCCGCATGTGGTCCGGCTGGAGACCCGGCCGCCCAATATCGAAGGCGAAGGCCAGGTCACGATGCGCGAACTGGTCCGCAACTGCCTGCGTATGCGCCCCGAGCGCATCATCGTCGGCGAGGTCCGCGGACCGGAGGCGTTCGACCTGTTGCAGGCGATGAACACCGGCCATGACGGCTCGATGGGCACGCTGCACGCCAACAACCCGCGCGAGGCGCTGTCGCGCTGCGAATCCATGATCACGATGGGTGGCTTCGCGCTGCCCTCGCGCACCATCCGCGAGATGATCTGCGCCTCGATCGACGTCATCATCCAGGCGGCGCGCCTGCGCGACGGCTCCCGCCGCATCACCCACATTACGGAGGTGATGGGTATGGAAGGCGACACCATCATCACGCAGGACGTCTTCCTGTATGACATCGTCGGCGAGGACGCCAACGGCAAGATCATCGGCCGGCATCGTTCGACCGGCATCGGCCGGCCGAAATTCTGGGAGCGCGCCCGCTACTACAACGAGGAGAATCGCCTGGCCGCTGCGCTCGACGCCGCCGAAGCGCCGCCGCCGGCATAAGGAAGCCGATGATGAACCTGCAATCGCTTGCCCTCGCCTTCCTCGCGGCAACCGCGGTCGGCGGCCTCGGCTGGGTCTTCCTCTATCCTTTGCTGTCGGGGGAGAAGCAGGCGGAAGCGCGCCGCGCCTCGATCGGCCGTTCCGAACCCGCAACCGTTCGGCAGGCCGAACGAACCCAGCGTTCGCGCCGCGAGCAGGTCGAAGGAACCTTGCGCGAGCTCGACGCGCGACGGCAGAAGGAGGCGAAGCTTCCGCTGAGCAAGCGCCTGACCCAGGCCGGCCTCGACTGGACGCCTCAGAAGTACTGGATCATTTCCGCCGTCCTTGCAGCGATCGGCTTTGCGCTCTCCTACGTGATCGGCGGCGGACTGCTCGGCGCAGTAGGCATTGCCTTCGCCGCGGGCTTCGGACTGCCGCGCTGGCTGCTCGGCTACCTGAAAAAGCGCCGTGAGGCAGCGTTCCTCAAGGCGCTCCCCGACGCCGTCGACGTGATCGTGCGCGGCATCAAAGCCGGACTGCCGTTGTTTGAATCGCTCAAGGTGGTCGCCAGCGACTCGCCTGAACCGCTCAAGAGCGAGTTCAAGGCAATCATCGAGACACAGACCATCGGCATGCCGCTCGGCGATGCCTGCGCCCGCCTTTACGAGAGCATGCCGCTGCCGGAAGCGAACTTCTTCGGCATCGTGGTCTCGATCCAGCAAAAATCCGGCGGCAATCTCTCGGAAGCGCTTGGCAACCTCTCCCGCGTGCTGCGCGACCGCAAGAAGATGAAAGAGAAGATCAAGGCGATGTCAATGGAAGCCAAGGCTTCCGCAAGCATCATCGGCGCACTGCCCCCGACCGTCATGATGCTCGTCTATATCACAGCACCCGATTACATCTCCCTGCTGTGGACCCATCCGACCGGCCAACTGATGCTGGTCGCCTGCGTGCTCTGGATGAGCATCGGCGTCTTCGTGATGAAGAAGATGATTAATTTCGATTTCTGATGGGTGAAGCATGATTGATCTTCTGGCCAGCAAGCTCCACGACGTCAGGTTCATGACCATGCTGCTTGCGGCGATCGCCGTGAGCGCAACCTGCTACTCGCTGATCATGCCGTTGTTCGCCGGCGAGAATCTGCAGAAGCGGATGAAGGCGGTGGCGAGCGAACGCGAGCGCATCCGCCAGCGCGAACGCGAGCGGATGGCCAAATCGGAGAAAGCGTCGCTGCGGCAGGCGCCGAGGCAGTTCGTCTCCAAGGTCGTGGAAGACCTCAACCTGAGCAAATGGGTGGCGCAGGAGAGCGCTCGCGACAAGCTCATCATGGCCGGCTATCGCGGCAACGCACCCTACATCACCTTTCTGTTCTTCCGTGCCCTGACGCCGATCGCCATGCTGGTCGGCGCCGCACTATATGTTTTCGTGATTGCGAAACTGGAGGGCTCGATGCTGATGAATATCGGCATCTGCCTCGGCGCGGCGTATCTCGGATTGCAGGCGCCCATGCTGTTCCTGAAGAACGCCATCACCAAGCGTCAGCTTTCGATCAGGCGCGCTTTCCCCGATGCTCTCGACCTGCTCTTGATCTGCGTCGAGTCCGGCATGTCGGTCGAGGTCGCTTTCAGGAGAGTCGCAACCGAGATCGTCGGGCAATCGGTCGCGCTGTCGGAAGAGTTCACGCTCACCACGGCGGAGCTCTCCTACCTGCAGGACCGCAAGACGGCCTATGAAAACCTCGCCGCCCGCACCGGGCTCGAGAGCGTGAAGTCGGTCTGCCTGGCGCTGCAGCAGTCCGAGCGATACGGCACGCCGCTCGGCCAGAGCCTGCGCGTGATGGCGCAGGAAAATCGCGACATGCGCATGTCGGAGGCCGAGAAGAAAGCTGCCGCGCTGCCGCCGAAACTGACGGTACCGATGATCCTGTTCTTCCTGCCCTGCCTCTTCATCGTCATTCTCGGACCGAGCTACATCAGGATCACCGAGCTGCACTGAAGCGGTTGCGCGCGTCCCTGCGAGAGCGTTTTCGAGCGAAGTGGATACCGGTTCGCGTGAAGAAAACGCGTCAAATCAAGAATCTAGAGCTTCGGTTCTGATTCAATCAGAACCGAAAATGCTCGAGCGATCTGGAGCTGGAACGCCGGAGACGGATCAGTCGTCGCGCGCTACGATCGGCACCGGTTTCGCCGCTGCGGTTCGCGGATTGTCCCGGCCCTTCAGCATGTCGCGGAGGTAGGCGACATTGGCGGCGGCTTCGTCCGCCGGCAGGTCGGCCTTGACGATATTCTCGGCTTCCGCGAATCGGCCCTGCAAGCCGACCACCAGGGCAAAGTTCTGCCGCACCCGGCTGTCGGCCCGGCTGCTGGCATAGGCACGGCGCAGCTTCTCTTCCGCCTTGGGCAGGTCGCGGCTCAGCATGTAGGACAGGCCGAGATTGGACAGTACGGACGGTTCGTCCGGCGCGAGGCGCAGCGCGCTCGCATAATAGCGGCGCGCCTCGTCATGCCGGCCAAGCCTGTCGAGCGTGGTTCCCTGCACCGACAGGATGCGCCAATCGGGATTGTCGGGTGAGTGCGCGCGGCTCAGCACGTCGAACGCCGCCTGCGCATTGCCGTTGTCGGCAAGCGCCCGGCCGTAGGCTGCGAGCAGTGGCCGGTTGCCGGGATTGGCGATGGTGGCCTGTTCCAGCATCGCGACCGCCTGCGCCCGCTGCCCGGTCGTGCGCAGCGCCTGACCGTAACCGATCGCGGCGTCGACATCCTTCGGATTGGCGCGATAGCGCTCGCCATAGAATTCGACGGCGCGGCGCGGGTCATCCGGCGCGGCTGCGGCAGTCCTCGTCCGCGTGGTCAGGGAGCCCGCGACGTCGGAGAGCGTCTGGCAGCCGCCAAGACTTGCCGCCAGCAGCGCCGAAAGGGCAGCCGACGCGAGCGCGCGGGCAAGACTGGACTGTCGACGCATGGCGCTTTAACTCACAATTTCGCGCGAAAAGAACGAGCCGAATGCACCAGCAATAGACTGTTAACCCTAACGTCTGGTTAATTAGGCAGCGCCCCTGCCATTGACGAGAGTCGCATGCCATCCATCTTCGAAACTGCGTCCGTGTCGAACGCCATTCCCATCACTTTCGTCACCAAATCGAACTGGGAGCAGATCCGCGAGACGCTTCCCGCGCATGCGCGGCAGTTCGCCCAGGCCAATGGCTTTGCGGCCAGGCCCGGCAAATATCTCGCGCTTCCGGCGCCCGACGGTTCGCTCGCACAGGTGCTGTTCGGACTTGAGGATGAGGCAAGCCGGTCGCGCGATCCATTCCGGCCGGGCAGCCTGCCCGGATTGCTGCCATCAGGCCTCTACCGCTTCGCCAATGCGCCGCACGATACGCGGCTCGCAGCACTCGCCTTTGCGCTCGGCAGCTACCGTTTCGGCCGCTATCGCAAGGCGGAAGCGCCCGACGTGCAGCTGGTGCCGCCGGATGGCGTCGACGCGGCAGACCTGGCGCGCATGGTGGAGGCCGCATGCCTGGCGCGCGACCTCATCAACACGCCCTCGAACGACATGGGGCCGCAAGAGCTGGCGCAGGCGGCGGAGCAGGTCGCGGCGCGGTTCGGCGCCACTTTCAACTGCATCATCGGCGACGAGCTGGTGCGACAGAATTTTCCGCTGGTCCACGCCGTCGGCATGGCGTCGAACCGCGCGCCGCGCCTGATCGATTTCACCTGGGGCAACCCCGATCACCCCAAGGTGACGCTGGTCGGCAAGGGCGTCTGCTTCGACACCGGCGGGCTCGATCTGAAACCATCGAGCGGCATGCTCATCATGAAGAAGGACATGGGCGGCGCCGCCAATGTGCTGGCGCTGGCACAGATGGTGATGGATGCGAAGCTCAAGATACGGCTGCGCGTGCTGATCCCCGCGGTCGAGAATGCGGTCGCGGGCAACGCCTTCCGCCCGCTCGACATCTTCACCTCGCGCAAGGGGCTGACGGTCGAGATCGGCAACACCGACGCCGAGGGACGGCTGGTGCTTGCCGACGCGCTGGCGCTCGCCGATGAGGAGAAGCCGGATCTCCTGATCGATTTGGGTACGCTGACCGGCGCCGCGCGCGTGGCGTTGGGGCCGGACCTGCCGCCATTCTATACGCAGGACGATACGCTGGCAGCGGAGGTGGCGGCGCATGCGAGAGCGGAGCATGATCCATTATGGCGCATGCCGCTATGGCCTGCCTACGATGCCTGGCTGGATTCGAAGACCGCCGACATCACCAACGCGCCGTCGGGCACCTTCGCCGGTTCGATCACGTGCGCGCTGTTCCTGCAGCGCTTCGTCGAGCACGCCAAACGCTGGCTGCATGTCGATATCTACGGCTGGACTCCCAGCGCGAAACCGGCGCGGCCCGAGGGCGGCGAATGCCAGGCGGCGCGCGCGATCTACAAACTGTTGAGCCAGCGCTATGGATGATCCGCGCCTGACACCTTCCCGCGGCGACATCGCAGCCAAATATCTCGAAGGCAAGGTGCGCGCTGAGCGCTTCGTTGCGGGCGAGGAGTTCGAGATCGCGCACGCACTCGCACCGCTCCGCGACGGCCCCCGCTCCGACGCTACGCTGCTGACGCAGGCTCTGAAGGGCGAGCGCGTCACCATCTATGACCGCAACAGCGAGGGATTCGCCTGGGGCCAGCTTGGCAGCGACGGCTATGTCGGCTGGCTGCCCGACGCCGCACTGGCAAAACCTTCCGCCGCGCCGACCCAGAAGGTGACGGCGCTGCGGACTTTTGCGTTCCCCGGTCCCTCGATCAAGCTACCGCCGGTCGAGACGCTGTCGCTCGGCGCCAGGCTGAACGTCGCGCGCGAGGACGGCACGTTCGCGGTGACGCGCGAGGGCTGGTATCTGCCGCGCCGCCATGTCGGCAGCATCGACGGGATCGAGGATGATTTCGTCACCGTGGCCGAACGTTTCGTCGGCACGCCCTATCTCTGGGGCGGCAAGAGCAGCCTCGGTATCGATTGCTCCGGCCTGGTGCAGATCGCGCTGACCGCCGCCGGCACCGGCTGTCCGCGCGACAGCGACATGCAGCAGCAAGGCCTCGGGCGCGAGCTGAGCGCGGCGGAAGCAAAGAAACTGCAACGCGGCGACCTGATCTTCTGGAAGGGCCATGTCGCCATCGTGCGCGATGCGACCACGATCGTGCATGCCAATGCGCATCACATGGCAACCGTGATCGAGCACACCACGGAAGCCATCGCCCGCATCAAGGCGGCCGGCAGCGACGTGGTCGCGATCAAGCGGCTTTAACTCGTAGCCCGGGTGGAGCGCAGCGCAACCCGGGACAGCTGCGTCAAGGTCCCACCGGCGGACCCCGGGTTATGGACTAACGATGGCGCTCCTTCACCTCTCCCATTGGGAGAGGTCGGCGCGCAGCGCCGGGTGAGGGGCTCCGCTCTCTCGAGGGACCTGCCGGCGCGCCCCCCCGCGGGCGTCCGCACACACCTACCCACACCGCGGCGCGGCGGGTCGCGCCCCCCCCCGCCCGCACCCCCCCCCCCACAAGCACCCCGCCCGGGGTCCTGTCGCCGCGGCCCCAGCACGCCACCGCCCCGGGGGGGGGGGCGGCGGGGGCGGCGGGGGGGGGGGGGGGGGGGGGGGGGGGTGT